>NZ_JAHHPN010000612.1:0-16564 GCF_024606325.1 Endozoicomonas sp. ONNA1 | reverse complement strand
TAAGCAATACATCGAACAGCAGGATAGACCGCATTAGGAGTCCTATCGGACTCCGGGCTATCCTTCCCAGCACTAGAAGTACTGGGCTTGACGCTCTTTCCGGTCAGGTTTTAGTCTGGTGTTAATCATCACAGTTTCCAGACACCAAAAAATGAGAAAGGCCACCCGAAGGCAGCCTTTCTGTTTAGCTCACTGTATAAAAACAGGCGTCAGCCTATTGTTACACCTCGCCGAAGTTAAGAGCTTCAGACAGAGCCGCTTCAACTTCAGAAGCAGAGACCTTGCTTGGTACTTCAAACTCAGGCTCTTCGCGACCCTTACGACGTTCTTCGTGATAGGTCAGACCTGTACCCGCAGGAATCAGGCGACCGACGACCACGTTTTCCTTCAGTCCACGCAGGTAGTCACGCTTACCGGTCACTGCTGCTTCGGTCAGTACTCTTGTAGTTTCCTGGAAGGAAGCCGCAGAGATGAAGGACTCGGTCGCCAAAGATGCCTTGGTGATACCCAGCAGTACCCTGTCGTATTTGGCAGGGATCTGATCCTTGTCACCCAGCTTCTCGTTCTCTTCCAGAACGGACGTCAACTCTAGCTGATCACCACGGATCAGCGAAGAATCACCCGTGTCAGTGACTTCAACCTTACGCAGCATCTGACGCAGAATGGTTTCGATGTGCTTATCGTTAATCTTAACGCCCTGCAGACGGTATACGTCCTGGATTTCGTTAACGATGTAACGGGCCAGCTCACCGACACCCAGCAGACGCAGAATGTCGTGGGGGTTGGTAGGACCGTCAGAGATAACTTCACCCTTGGTCACCTGTTCACCTTCGAACACGTTCAGGTGACGCCACTTGGGAATCAGCTCTTCATACGGATCGCTGCCGTCGTTCGGAGTGATGACCAGACGCTTCTTACCTTTGGTCTCTTTACCAAAGCCGATGGTACCGGTGATTTCCGCAAGAATAGAGTGTTCTTTTGGCTTACGGGCTTCAAACAGGTCGGCCACTCGTGGCAGACCACCGGTGATGTCCTTGTTACCGCCGGACTGCTGTGGAATACGGGCAACAACGTCACCGATTTCTACCGTCGTGCCATCGGCCAGGTTCACCAGAGCGTTTGCAGGCAGGAAGTACTGAGCTGCTACGTCAGTGTTAGGCAGCTTCAGCTCCTTGCCATTGGCATCCAGCAGCTGGATAGCAGGACGAATATCCTTACCGGCAGAAGGACGATCCTTCGGATCCAGAACTTCGATGTTGGACAGACCGGTCAGTTCATCCGTCTGAGTCTTGACGGTAATGCCCTCTTCCATGCCCAGGAACTTAACGGTACCGGACAGTTCGGTCACAATGGGGTGAGTGTGCGGATCCCACTTGGCAACTATCTGACCGGCTTCTACATCAACACCGTCCTTAACAGACAGAACCGCACCGTATGGTAGCTTGTAACGCTCACGCTCACGACCGAATTCATCAGCAATGGCCAGCTGACCGGAACGGCTCACTGCCACCAAAGCACCGTCTTTACGTTCAACGTGCTTCAAGTTCAGCAGACGGGCAGTACCCTTGTTCTTAACAGAGATGTTGTCCTGTGCAGAAGCACGGGATGCAGCACCACCGATGTGGAAGGTACGCATGGTCAGCTGAGTACCGGGCTCACCGATGGACTGGGCAGCGATAACGCCGACTGCTTCACCTTTGTTAACGAGATGTCCACGACCCAGGTCACGACCGTAACATTTGGAGCAGATGCCGTAGCGGGTTTCACAGGTAATTGGAGAACGAACCTTGACTTCGTCAACGTTCATCAGCTCCAGACGCTTAACCCAGGCTTCGTCGATGAGGGTGCCGGCGGGCACAGCGATTTCATTCTCTGCACCTGGTTTGAGTACATCTTCAGCCACCACACGACCGAGGATACGCTCACCCAGAGGTTCGACAACTTCACCCCCTTCGATGTGCGGAGTCATCTGCAGGCCACGTACTGTGCCACAGTCGTCTTCAGTCACCACCAGATCCTGGGCGACGTCTACCAGACGACGGGTCAGGTAACCGGAGTTCGCTGTCTTCAGAGCAGTATCTGCCAGACCTTTACGGGCACCGTGAGTAGAGATGAAGTACTGAAGTACGTTCAGACCTTCACGGAAGTTCGCCGTAATAGGCGTTTCGATGATGGAGCCATCTGGCTTGGCCATCAGACCACGCATACCGGCCAGCTGACGAATCTGTGCAGCACTACCACGGGCACCGGAGTCAGCCATCATATAAACGCTGTTGAAGGATTCCTGCTCTTCCTCTTCACCCTGACGATTAATCACGGTGTCGGACTTCAGGTTGTCCATCATGCGCTTGGCCAGCAGTTCGTTGGCACGGGACCAGATATCGATCACCTTGTTGTACTTCTCACCCTGGGTCACCAGACCGGAAGCAAACTGGTTTTCAATCTCACGCACTTCTTCATTTGCGTCATTAATGATACGGCTCTTGTCGCCCGGGATAACGAAGTCGTTAACACCGATAGAAGAACCGGAGATGGTCGCGTAATGGAAGCCCATGTACAGCATCTGGTCAGCAAAGATAACCGTTTCTTTGAGGCCCACGTTTCGGTAGCAGGTATTCAGCAGGCGGGATATCGCCTTCTTCTTCATGGTCTGGTTAACCAGTTCGAAGGGCAGCCCCTCTGGTACGATTTCCCATAACAGGATACGACCAATGGTGGTATCGGCCAGGAAGGCATTGCTGTGCTCTACGCCATCGTCGTCTTTGTATTTTTCAGAAACACGTACCTTGATACGGGCATGCAGATCAGCATGACCGGTACGGTAGGCACGCAGGGCTTCGTTGACGTCAACGAAAGCCATGCCTTCACCCTTGGCGTTAATACGGTCACGGGTGATGTAGTAAAGACCCAGTACCACGTCCTGGGAAGGTACAATGATAGGCTCGCCACTTGCAGGTGCCAGGATGTTGTTGGTGGACATCATCAGGGCACGGGCTTCGAGCTGGGCTTCCAGAGTCAGTGGTACGTGTACCGCCATCTGGTCACCGTCGAAGTCAGCGTTATAAGCCGCACACACCAGTGGGTGCAGTTGAATCGCCTTACCTTCGATCAGAACCGGCTCGAACGCCTGGATACCAAGACGGTGCAGAGTGGGTGCACGGTTCAGCATCACCGGGTGTTCACGGATGACGTCAGCCAGAACGTCCCAAACCTCAGGGGTTTCACGCTCTACCATCTTCTTGGCAGCTTTGATGGTGGTCGCCAGACCTTTGGCTTCCAGCTTGCCGAAGATGAATGGTTTAAACAGTTCCAGAGCCATTTTCTTGGGCAGACCGCACTGATGCAGACGCAGGGTAGGACCTACGGTGATAACAGAACGGCCAGAGTAGTCAACACGCTTACCAAGCAGGTTCTGACGGAAGCGGCCCTGTTTACCCTTGATCATGTCGGCCAGGGATTTCAGAGGACGCTTGTTGGAACCGGTGATAGCACGACCGCGGCGGCCATTATCCAGCAGCGCATCTACCGATTCCTGCAGCATACGCTTTTCATTGCGGACAATGATGTCAGGAGCGTTAAGGTCGAGCAAACGCTTCAGACGGTTGTTACGGTTGATCACGCGGCGGTAAAGGTCATTCAGGTCGGACGTCGCAAAACGACCACCGTCCAGCGGTACCAAAGGACGCAGATCAGGTGGTAGAACTGGCAGAACGGTCAGAATCATCCACTCAGGGTTGTTACCTGACTTGTGGAAAGCTTCCAGGAGTTTCAGACGCTTGCTCAGTTTCTTCAGTTTGGTTTCAGAGTTGGTCTGCGGAATTTCTTCTCGCAGCATGTCCACTTCCTCACCCAGCTCGATGTCTGCCAGCAGAGCCTTGATGGCCTCTGCACCCATACGGGCGTCAAAGTCGTCGCCAAACTCTTCCAGAGCTTCGTAGTACTGTTCATCGTTGAGCAGCTGGTTTTTCTCCAGCGTCGTCATACCCGGATCAATAACAACGTATGACTCAAAGTACAGTACTCGCTCAATATCACGCAGGGTCATATCCAATAACAGACCGATACGGGATGGCAGGGATTTCAGGAACCAGATGTGGGCAACAGGGCTGGCCAGTTCGATGTGGCCCATACGGTCACGACGAACTTTCGCCAGGGCGACTTCTACGCCACATTTTTCGCAGATAACACCACGGTGCTTCAGTCGCTTGTACTTTCCGCACAGGCACTCGTAGTCTTTAACCGGGCCAAAGATTTTGGCACAGAAAAGGCCGTCACGTTCAGGCTTGAACGTACGGTAGTTGATTGTTTCCGGCTTTTTAACTTCACCGTAAGACCAGGAACGTACCATTTCTGGGGAAGCCAGACCGATACGAATCGAGTCAAACTCTTCTGTTTGGCCCTGGGTCTTGAGTAGATTCAGTAAGTCTTTCAAGATCGCATCTCCTCGATCCATCCGGTGGCCGGGCTATGCCCAACCAGCGGATTTCACGTATTCGTTATTCGGTGTCCAGCTCAATGTCGATACCCAGAGAGCGAATCTCTTTCAACAGTACGTTGAAGGATTCGGGCATCCCGGCTTCCATTCGATGATCACCATCGACGATGTTCTTGTACATCTTGGTACGACCGGTCACATCATCAGACTTAACAGTCAGCATCTCCTGCAGAGTGTAGGCAGCACCGTAGGCTTCCAGTGCCCATACCTCCATCTCCCCGAAACGCTGACCACCGAACTGGGCCTTACCACCGAGTGGCTGCTGGGTAACCAGAGAGTAAGAACCTGTGGAACGTGCGTGCATCTTGTCATCAACCAGGTGGTTGAGCTTCAGCATGTACATGTAGCCCACAGTGACAGGACGGTCGAAGGAATCACCGGTACGTCCGTCGTGCAGTCTTACCTGACCCGTGTCGCTGAGATCTGCCAGACGCAGCAACTCCTTCACTTCAGATTCTTTGGCACCATCGAATACCGAAGTAGCCATAGGTACGCCGCCGCGCAGGTTATGGGCCAGCTCCATGACTTCTTCGTCAGTGAACTTGTCCAGTTCCTCAACACGTCCGCCACCGACTCCGTTGTAAACCTGGTCGAGGAATTCACGGATTTCAGCCACTCTCTTCTGGGACTCGATCATGCGGTTGATCTTGTGGCCCAGACCACGTGCCGCAGCACCCAGGTGAGTTTCCAGAACCTGTCCTACGTTCATCCGGGACGGCACACCCAGAGGGTTCAGCACAATATCAACCGGGTTGCCTTCTTCATCGTAGGGCATGTCTTCGACAGGCATTATGATGGAGATAACACCCTTGTTACCGTGGCGACCCGCCATCTTGTCACCCGGCTGGATACGACGTTTGATCGCCAGATAAACTTTGACTATTTTCAGCACGCCAGGCGCCATGTCGTCCCCGGTCTGCAGCTTTTTCTTCTTGTCTTCGAAACGCTCGTCGAGCTGTGCGCGACGCTCTTTCAGCTGTTCTTTCGCCAGATCCAGCTGTTCGTTCAGAGTTTCATCAGACATGGACAGACGGAACCACTGTTCGTGTTCCAGACCATTCAGGAACTCGTCCGTGATGGTGTTGCCCTTGCTCAGGCCAGGACCACGGTCAACAGGCTGACCACGCAGAGCTTCACGCAGACGGTCAAAGGTATCTTCTTCAACGATACGGAATTCTTCGTTCAAGTCCTTGCGATATTCGTCCAAAGCCGCCTTTTCGATGCCCTGGGCACGGCTGTCTTTTTCAACGCCGTCGCGGGTGAATACCTGTACGTCGATGACGGTACCCTTGACAGAAGTCGGTACACGCAGAGAAGTATCCTTAACGTCGGATGCCTTCTCACCGAAGATTGCACGCAGCAGTTTTTCTTCTGGTGTCAGCTGAGTTTCACCTTTAGGGGTTACCTTACCCACCAGAATGTCGCCAGCACCGACTTCAGCACCGACATGAACAATGCCGGCTTCATCCAGTTTGTTCAGTGCAGACTCACCGACATTAGGAATATCAGAAGTAATTTCTTCCGGTCCGAGCTTGGTATCACGAGCCACACAGGTCAGTTCCTGAATGTGAATCGTAGTGAAGCGGTCTTCCTGTACAACACGTTCGGAGATGAGGATTGAGTCCTCAAAGTTGTAACCGTTCCAGGGCATGAACGCTACGCGCATGTTCTGCCCCAGGGCCAGCTCACCCATGTCTACGGATGGACCATCAGCCAGAATATCGCCACGAGCGATGGTCTCGCCGGCACGGACCAGAGAACGCTGGTTAATGCAGGTATTCTGGTTAGAACGGGTGTACTTGGTCAGGTTGTAGATATCGACACCGGCTTCACCAGGCTGAAGTTCGTCGTTGTTGACACGAACAACAATCTTCGCTGCGTCAACAGTATCAATCACACCACCACGCTGCGCCACCACACAAACACCGGAATCAGAAGCTACGTTACGCTCCATACCGGTGCCCACCAGAGGCTTGTCGGCACGCAGGGTTGGCACGGCCTGACGTTGCATGTTCGATCCCATCAAGGCACGGTTAGCATCGTCGTGCTCGAGGAATGGAATCAGGGAGGCTGCAACGGAAACCACCTGCTTGGTTGAAACGTCCATGTACTGGACTTTTTCAGGCCCCATCAGGGTAAATTCGTTACGGTGACGAACGTTAACCAGCTCTTCAGTCAGGTTATTGCCGTCGTCCATCTTCGCAGAAGCCTGAGCGATAACGTACTCACCTTCTTCGATAGCAGACAGGTAATCGATCTCATCCGTCACTTTGCCATCCACGACCTTGCGGTATGGAGACTCCAGGAAACCGTAGTCGTTGGTACGAGCATAGGTCGCAAGAGAGTTGATCAGACCAATGTTGGGCCCTTCAGGCGTTTCGATAGGACATACACGACCGTAATGAGTCGGGTGTACGTCCCGAACTTCAAAACCGGCACGCTCACGGGTCAAGCCACCCGGGCCAAGTGCAGATACACGACGCTTGTGAGTCACCTCGGACAGTGGATTGTTCTGGTCCATAAACTGGGACAGCTGGCTGGAACCGAAGAATTCCTTGATGGCCGCTGCAACCGGTTTGGCGTTGATCAGATCCTGAGGCATGAGGCCTTCGGACTCTGCCAGGCTCAGGCGTTCCTTCACGGCACGCTCGACACGAACCAGACCGACACGGAACTGGTTTTCAGCCATTTCACCGACCGAACGAACACGACGGTTACCCAGATGGTCGATATCGTCACAGATGCCCTGACCATTACGTATGTCGACCAGTGTCTTCAGAACATCAACGATGTCAGCGTTATCCAGGACACCAGAACCGACGTCGTCTTCGCGACCCAGACGACGGTTGAATTTCATGCGACCAACTGCGGACAGGTCATAACGCTCTGCAGAGAAGAACAGGTTGCCAAACAGGGTTTCTGCTGCTTCTTGTGTCGGCGGTTCACCGGGACGCATCATGCGGTAGATTTCTACCAGAGCTTCCAGACGGTTTGTCGTGGTGTCACTGCGCAGAGTGTCAGAAATATATGAACCGCAGTCCAGCTCATTAATGTACAGGGTTTCAACCTGTTTGATTCCGGCTTCCAGCAGTTTTTCGTAAACTTCCGGAGTAATTTCAGTGTTGCAGTCAACAATGATTTCACCGGTGGCAGCATGTACAACGGTCTTGGCCAGGACCTTCCCGTAAATATACTCTACCGGAGCCTCCAGCTGTTCAATATTGGCTTTCTTCAGCTGACGGATGTGACGCGCCGTCACACGACGACCCTGTTCAACCAGAACATTGCCGTCGCCGTCTTTAATGTCAAAGCTTGCAGCTTCACCACGCAGGCGCTCAGCGGCAAACTCAGTATTGACATTTTCAGAGCCGATCTTGAAGTCTACGGTATCGAAGAAGTCATTCAGGATCTCTTCATTACTCATGCCCAGGGCACGCAGAAGAATCGTAGCAGGCAGCTTACGACGACGGTCGATACGTACGTAAAGCATGTCCTTCGGATCGAACTCGAAGTCCAGCCATGAGCCACGGTAAGGAATCACACGGGCAGAATACAGCAGTTTGCCTGAAGAGTGTGTCTTGCCACGGTCGTGGTCAAAGAATACACCAGGAGAACGATGAAGCTGAGATACGATAACACGTTCAGTACCATTGATTACAAATGTACCGTTCTCAGTCATGAGCGGAATTTCGCCCATGTAAACTTCCTGTTCCTTGATATCTTTGATTGCCTTGTTGGCAGAGTCTTTGTCATAAATGATCAGGCGCACTTTTACACGCAGAGGTACCGCGTAAGTCACACCACGAAGTTGACATTCCTTGACATCAAACGCTGGAGTACCGAGCCTGTAACTCACGTATTCCAGCGCTGCATTTCCAGAGTAACTTACGATTGGAAATACGGATTTGAATGCAGCATGAAGACCAATGTCCTCACGTGCGGTCGGCTCTCTTCCGGATTGCAGCAGCTTATGATAAGAATCAAGCTGAATCGCCAGAAGATAGGGCACATTCATGACATGCGGCAGTTTGCCGAAGTCTTTGCGGATGCGTTTTTTCTCTGTATACGAGTATGCCATCAGCGTTCCCCAGCTTGGTCACCTGGTTCTGGCTTCAGACCGTCTGGTCTGGCCATCTAGGTTTATTGAGGGCGGGTGGCCCCCTTTTGATACCCAATTAAAAAACGGTGATTTCAACCGTTACCGTTGCATGAGCTTTAGCGTCCAGAACGAAAGTCAGACTTTCATTCCGGGAATCTGATCGGGAATTATGCTCTGCCGGACTTTTGTCCGAGCTGTCAATTTCCGGTCAGGCTCCCACTCTGCCAATGACACTGCAACTTTCTCAGATTGAAGGAGATAGATCCCTGCGGTAAAACACAGTCAGCCTGAGCCTTTAACGATCTGAACTCCATCAATTAATTGAACCATCGAACGTTGCCATCCGGCATAGAACGATATAGCTCATACAACGGAAAAAGGCCGGTGCCATAAAGGCACCAGCCACCTGAGACTATTATGCAATAGGCTCTGGATATTTCAACGCTGTCGTAGAATTACTTAACTTCTACGGAAGCGCCAGCTTCTTCCAGCTGCTTCTTCAGGTCTTCAGCTTCTTCTTTGCTCACACCTTCTTTCAGAGGAGCAGGAGCGCCGTCTACAACAGCTTTAGCTTCTTTCAGACCCAGGCCAGTCGCGCCGCGAACAACCTTGATTACGTTTACTTTCTTGTCGCCAGCAGAAGTCAGAATGACGTCAAATTCAGTCTGTTCAGCAGCAGCAGCGCCAGCGTCGCTAGCAGCAGCAGGAGCAGCAGCAACTGCAGCAGCAGCAGAAACGCCGAACTTCTCTTCCATAGCTTCAACCAGCTCAACAACATCCATTACAGACATTTCAGCGATTGCATTCAGGATATCTTCTTTAGACAGAGCCATTGTATGTCTCCAAAAATCTTTTTTGGGGTAAAACCCCGGAATTCATTAAATAAGAGAGAAAAACCAGCCAGCAGGTCACTTCCACACCAAGGACTTCCTTTGCAGTGAACTTCATGCCTGCCAAAGGGCTTATGCGGCTTTTTTCTTCTCGTCGGCAACAGCTGCCATTACACGTGTAATGCTGCCTGGGAACTCGTTCAGAGTTCTTGCCAGCTTGGTCACAGGTGCAATCATCACACTCATCAGCATCGCGCGAGCCTGATCCAGAGTAGGCATCTTGGCCAGAACATCAATTTGCTCTGCACCCAGAACCTGTCCAGAGATGGACAGAGCCTTAACTTCCAGAGCATCGTTCTCTTTAGCGAAGTCCTTCATCAGACGCGCTGCCGCGCCCGGGTCTTCCTGAGAGAAGGCCAGCACAGTTGGACCAACCAGAGAGTCTTGCAGGCACTCGAAATCAGTGCCTTCAACAGCGCGCTTGGCCAAGGTGTTACGTACAACCTTCAGGTATACGTTACCTTCACGAGCCTGCTTACGCAGTTGCGTCATCTGGTCAACCGTGAGACCACGGTAGTCCGCGATTACAGCCGACAGAGCGCTTTGTGCAGCCTCGCTGACTTCGGCGACAATCGCCTTCTTGTCTTCGAGTCCTAACGCCATTGGCTTTACTCCAAATTATGAAGTTAACACCCAGCTCTTCAGCCACTGAAAAGCCGGGCAATTACAATACGGTGAAGGGTTAATAGCAAAACACTGTAACAGTCTTTTGTATTGCTCACCGTCTACGCAGGAAATTAAGCGTCGATCTTTTTGTCAGACCTCTGGCCCAACCCCGATTAAACAGGCACAGATCTTCACACCTACGATCTTTGACGACCTCCGAAAACCGGAGACCCCAAAGTCTTTCGGATACTGCAGACATGCTGCCTGCAGCTTTCCGCTATTCATTTACCAGCTCAAGGCTGTTTATCAGCTCAAGGCTGCTTTAAGCAAATCCGTGAATACTAGATATTCAGTGAGTTCATGTCGATGGTCAGTCCCGGGCCCATAGTAGAAGACAGGGTGACTTTCTTCATGTAAATACCCTTGCTGGAAGAAGGCTTCAGCTTCTTCAGTTCAGCCAGTAGTGCTTCAGCGTTCTCTTGCAGTGAACCCGCTTCAAAATCGATCTTGCCGATACCCGCGTGGATGATACCGTTCTTATCAGTACGAAAACGTACCTGACCGGCTTTAGCGTTTTTAACGGCTTCAGCAACGTTTGGAGTAACAGTACCCACTTTAGGGTTAGGCATCAGGCCACGTGGACCCAGAATCTGGCCCAGCTGACCTACAACGCGCATCGCATCGGGAGAAGCGATAACAACGTCAAAGTTCATTTCGCCAGCTTTAACCTGAGCAGCAAGATCGTCCATACCAACGATGTCAGCACCGGCTTCTTTGGCCGCTTCAGCGTTAGCACCTTGTGTAAACACAGCAACACGGACGTCTTTTCCGGTACCTGCAGGCAGAACGGTAGAACCACGAACAACCTGATCAGATTTACGAGGATCCACACCCAGGTTGACTGAAATTTCAACAGATTCCTTGAACTTGACGCTGGATACTTCTTTCAGGACGTTAGCCGCTTCTTCAAAGGAATAAGCCTTTTCAGCTACAACCTTCTCAGCAATCATTTTGGCGCGCTTGGACATCTTAGCCATTATTCCACACCCTCCACGTTGACACCCATGGAACGAGCGGAACCAGCGATGGTGCGGATTGCCGCATCTTCGTCTGCTGCAGTCAGATCAGGTTCTTTAATCCTGGCCACTTCCAGCAACTGCTCACGAGTAGCAGTACCTACTTTTTCTGTATTTGGACGACCGGAACCTTTCTTGAGCTTCAGAACTTTCTTCAGCAGAACGGATGCAGGTGGAGTCTTGGTCTCAAAAGTGAAACTACGATCGCCGTATACGGTAATGATTACCGGAATCGGCATACCAGCGTCCATCTCCTGAGTCTTGGCGTTGAACGCCTTGCAGAACTCCATGATGTTCACACCGTGCTGACCCAGAGCGGGACCAACAGGTGGTGAAGGATTAGCTTTACCTGCAGGAACCTGCAGCTTGATGTAAGCTTCGACTTTCTTAGCCATATCAACCTCAACAATGGGTCACCGCATCAACAGCGTCTACCGGTTTTCACCAGAAGTACCTGTTTCAGCTACCCGTTCCGGGCTTTCGCCCCTCAGATAAAAACCCTGCGCCATTCACACAGCACAGGGTCTTAAACTCTTATAGTGTCTGCTATCCCTAAAGACACGCTCAAGACAGATCAGACTTTTTCGACCTGAGCAAACTCGAGCTCAACCGGTGTAGAGCGACCGAAAATCATTACCGCCACATGCAGACGACTCTTCTCGTAGTTCACTTCCTCTACTACGCCGTTGAAGTCCGCAAACGGCCCATCAATAACCCGAACCATCTCACCAGGTTCGAACAACGTCTTGGGACGAGGTTTCTCAACACCTTCCTGAACACGCTGCAGTATCGCATCGGCCTCTTTTTCAGTGATAGGTGCCGGCTTATCCGCGGTACCACCAATAAAGCCCATCACTCGAGGAGTATCTTTAATAAGATGCCAACTATCTTCATTCATTTCCATCTGGACTAATACATATCCAGGGAAGAATTTACGCTCACTTTTGCGCTTCTGGCCGTTCCTGATTTCAACCACTTCCTCGGTAGGCACCAAAATCTCACCAAAGAGATCCTCCATACCATGAAGTTTTACGCGCTCAATCAGCGAACGCATCACCTGCTTCTCATAGCCGGAGTAGGCATGAACCACATACCAACGTTTCGCCATTATTTATCCCTATCCAATCAGGCTACTGATGATCCAGCCTAGCAGAGAATCAAGCGCCCATAAAATGAGCCCCATAATAACAACCACCGCCACAACAATCAGCGTGGTCTGAACAGTTTCCTGACGAGTCGGCCAGACTACTTTTCGAATCTCAACCTTTGCTTCTTTGACCAATGTCCAAAAAGCATCACCCTTTACGGTTTGAAGCGCAATAAACCCGGCCACTACAGCCAGAGCCACCAACGCCAACGCTCTATAGAGAACAGAATACTCACCAAAGTACACATTCCCGCCAACACCAGCAACTAACAGAACCGCCACCAGAGCCCACATGAGCCCGTCCAGTCGTCCTTTAGATGCTACTTCAGGTTTTCCACTCATTGGTTGACTATCTCTACTCGGATAAGCTTTGTCAGAACAAAACGCTGACATAAAATAGAAATGGCAGGCCAGGAGGGAATCGAACCCCCAACCCCCGGTTTTGGAGACCGGTGCTCTACCAATTGAACTACTGGCCTGTATCTTTGAGCAGTCTTGTTATACCCACCCCGATACAAGGACCGATCAATTATAATCGACCCCAATCAAGCTGAAAAGTCTTATTCTTTTTTAAACCTCTTTTAACAGAGGCCAGAAACAGGAGTAAACTACCGTATTTCTATCATATGGAGCTCTTGAGCAGATTTGAACTGCCGACCTCACCCTTACCAAGGGTGCGCTCTACCAACTGAGCTACAAGAGCACTTAAATCAGAATCAATGGAGCGGGTAGCGGGGATCGAACCCGCATCATCAGCTTGGAAGGCTGAGGTTCTACCATTGAACTATACCCGCGAAGCAGGACCACATCATGCAGTATGCCCACTTATCAAGCCAACTTACAACAAAAGAAGACCTGGCAATCTGGTGGTGGGGGCTGGATTCGAACCAGCGAAGCTTTCGCGTCAGATTTACAGTCTGATCCCTTTGGCCGCTCGGGAACCCCACCAAGTGCTGCGCTATTTTATTCAGGAGCTTTTCAATGTCAAGTTTGTTTCCCTGCAAACGATACAGAAAGCCTGCTTTATTTAACCGCCCCGAAGCGCAGGCGTATATTAGTGAATCGAATCATCGGATGCAACGCTTTTGCAGTTTTTTTCCAGCATTTTCAGATCATTGTATTCGTCGGCCTGTCTCTCCCAAAAACCAGCACTTAACTTTTTTGCTTCTGAATCCGTCATCTCCAGCCAGAAAGTTTCAGGCTCACGGGGCAACTTTTTAATAGCGGGTTCATAACCCGCTTCTTGTACACGACGACTGACTTCATTTGCCGAAACCTCTTTACTGAATAACCCCAGAGATATGCCATTGGCCAGTTCTCCCTGTGTAATCACAAAACTGTCTATCCCCTGCCCCTGCAATTCTCTTAACAATCTTATTGCCGCCTGACGATTACTTCGGGGCGGAATATGCACCCAGTAGTCTGCAAGCATTACCTCATTGTCAGAGCGTTCTCTACTCGAAACACCCACTGAAAAGAGTTTTTGCTGCAGACTGTCTGCTTTTGCTGAGGATTCAAAAGGTCCCACTACAAGACACTGAGCTTCAGCGATTCCCTTGGTTTCTTTTTTCTTCAGTGTTTGCTCAGGAAGTGTTGACGCCATTTCAGAGAGCAGCATCAATCTTTTACCTGCCTGTACAGGCACTTCGGTGTCGACTTTTATTGCCCGATAAGGCTTATGAGACTGGTGATAATAGCCCCAAACAAAGTAGCCGACATTGGACAAGAGAAGTATTAGAACGATCCAGCGCATACTAAAAACCGAATTTTGAAAGTTACACCCTATAAAGAACCTCTTTAAAAAGTATGACTTCCCGTTAATTGTTAATCAGAGTGATCAATTAACATTATTGTCTTTCAGAGGCAATCGAGAGTCCATCCAAAACCAGCTCTTCAATCAGAACCTGCTCTATTTCTTCCTTTATATAGGCTTGCAACAAAGAGGCATCACCTCCGGTTAAAAACAAACGGGCTCCCGGCCATTTGAGACAAGTCTCATTAATGAGAGATACTGCCATGGCCAGAACACCATGATTAATGCATTCTGAAGTGACAGTACCCAGTGCCGTCGCCTCTGCAGGATGCTCAATGTTGTCGAGATTGGCTGTATTGACCGCCAGAGCTTTCTTCATCAGACGGATACCCGGAACAATGAAGCCCCCCTGATGATCTCCCTGACCATCAATTACATCCACTGTAATAGCTGTACCACAACTAACAACGACTTTGGTGTCGTCGAGTGGATGAGCATGTGCCGCTAGCATGGCCAGCCAACGATCTACACCCAACCTCTCTACTTCTTTATAGATAACCGTGAGACCAGCAAAGGTTTTTTGGGTTTTGGCAATAAATGGCTCTATGCCGGTAGCTTCTGACAATATGCGCAACAACTGACCTAATCTTGCGTTTCCAGAGACTGTCGAAATAGCAATGGAATGAAGAGTACCCCATTGTTCCAGCAGCAGAGACAAGATAATCTGCCAGTCAGCATCATTATTAATGAAGCCTGACTGAACGGCAGCTCTACCCGCCATCAGACGCCATTTGAGCCGCGTATTTCCTGCATCCAGCTGCAGCTGACTACCCGTGAGTTTGTTCATGACTGACGTAATGACACTTCACCACCATTAAACACATGAAGACCAGAAGCTGTCTCAAGCAGCAGTCCACCCTGATCATCCACTCCCATGTAACGCCCTGTTACGGATCGGGTAGAAGCCATTATTGTAACTTCCCTGCCATGAAAGGCATCGTATTCATACCATTGTTCCCTGTACAGTTTAAAGCCACCTTGTCCGAACCCATCGAGTAAATGTGTCAGAGTATTGATCAACTGACCTGCGACCGCGTTTCGACTCACCGCTCTGCCACACACCCGGAAAAGGTCGATAGCAGGCTGACCCACTGACGCCAACTGCTCATCACTTAAACGGACATTAATGCCTATCCCAATCACCACTTCACACTCTCCCGTGGGATCTCCATGAACTTCCAGTAACACACCGCAGAGTTTTTTACCCTGCCAAAGAACGTCATTGGGCCATTTAAGCTTTAACTCTCTGGCTCCCAGTGTTTCCAATGCTTTCGCAACACCCAGACCGACCGCAAGACTGAGCCCTTCCAGCGAAGCCGTTCCCTCACCGCTCTGCCACAAGGCTGATAAACACACTGTTGAACCAAAAGGACTGCTCCATACACGACCCCGTCGCCCCCGCCCTTTTAACTGATGCTCAGCCAGACAAAAACGGATGACCCCTTCGGAAACCGGTCCAAGGGCACGAACCAGATCATTGGTTGACTTTGTAATAACGCAGGTATGAACTTCAGATTTATTACGAACGTCAGGATCTATAAAGCTTTCAATCTTTTTGTGATCAAGAAGCTCAACACCACCGCCGAGGCGGTAACCCTTACCTCGCACAGAATCCAGTGCCAGGCCAAGCTCTTCAACCGCTTTCAGTTTTTTCCAGACAGCTGCCCGGCTAATCCCAAGATGCTCACCCAGTTCTTCACCGGAATGGAATTGTCCATCTGCCAACAAGCCCAGTAATTTATCCATCAACCACTCCCAACAACTGAGAGCAAATAATATGCGCTTCATTCCAGCTGCTCAAATCATTCAGACATTCAGTCTGATTCAGCAGATGCCAGAAGAAGCGGTTACAAGAGGCGTTACAGAAGTGCATAATGCTTCGCTGCGTACAACCTTCTTAAGTCACATTGTTCACAGCGGTTCTTCAAGGAACGATATTGCAGTGGGTCTTTTAGTTTTCTTTCACCCGGACCGAGCTTATACTCAACCTCAAGCGATCAGTCCGGATGCTCTCTTTTGCAACTCTGCGTGAGAGAGAGGTTTTTCATCCAAGATACTGAAAGTACTGAAAGCGCTCCTGTCATGAAGAAGTCTCAACTCTCTATCTTCACTGTTTTTTGTCATAGCCACGCCGGCTCCGGAAACTTTCCGAATGATTCAAAGCCGGAACTCTGGAGGAAGGTAATGAACTTTGGAAAGGGTCTGACTATCGCAAGTCTGCTTATCTCTCTGCCATTAAACCTTACAAAAGCTCAATCAGGCTTTAATCAGCGAGCACAAATACCTCCTCAATTATTCTATGAAATTAACACAGATCCGAACCAGCCACAGGCAATACCCACTTCAACGCCCACTGTCGCACAGCCAGCACCTTGTGGACCCCACAGTGCTTTGAGTATTGCATGGAATAAAAACAGTACGCTCATGGCTGTGGGAGT
>NZ_JAHHPN010000056.1:0-1051 GCF_024606325.1 Endozoicomonas sp. ONNA1 | reverse complement strand
GAAGGCTATGCAGTCCCTAACACCCGTCTGTTGGAACAAGTTCGGGCGGGTGGTGTCTTCACCGTAACGTCTCCCCTCACTGAGGCGCTCTGGTTTTGTTTACTGGGTTCAATGCAGACGATTCGCGAGACCACCGGCCTGGAGCCCCGACTTCAGGTGACTCACACAAAACAGCAGCCGAAAGCCCTGGGGTTGACAAAAAACGATGTGCACTCAATGAGAGATCACAGCGTCTTTAATACCGTGACTTATCGGCAACCTGCCCAGGCCAGTCATTGGATCAATCATCAGGAAGCCTCTCTGGTGATTCAGGTCAATGAACTGACCAGCTTCAGTCAGCTGTTTGATAATATCCATATCACCTCGGAAAAAAAGGCATATTTTGGCCGGCGTCAGAGTGAGTTGCAGAAGGCATTAAGCTCTGGCAAGCCTGTTATATTGCGGGGACTGGAAAGTAATTCAGCGCTTCAGGAGCTTCTGGAACCTCTGGCTGTCGGGCAACCTCTGTTGGTAAATGGCCAATTACAAGCCTACCCACAAGCTCATGTCACCGTACTCTGGCCCGAGTCTGTGAAAAGCCCATCTTCGATATTCAGCTCAATGGTTGCCACGGCTAAACCCTGTCCTGAGGTGGATATCTGGGAGATCAGTGCGGTCAAGCATGATATCCCCCGGACTGAGCTGCCCGAACAGGCACTTCGGCAACTTTACGCAGCCTTTAAAACCGTACCTGCCCACCTTTGTAACCGTCTGCCTGAACGGACCGAAGGGTTGTTGAATAACCTGATACTGGCTGCCCGTCGAGCACAGCAGGTTGACCAGTCGCCACAACTACTGCCCAGCCACTGGCGCAAGGCCATCAATAGCGTCATCACCCATGGCACCCGGCAGACCTCGTCAGTGCGGGATTTTATGAAAGTGGCTTGTTGGCAGTTTTTGCCAGATACCCATAAAAAACCGGATGAGAATCAAACTGCCTCGGTAGACCCGGATCGTTTAAATGACATCATTAATAGTGCCCTGCGGCTGGATAGAGCGTTTGTGAAGCAGA
>NZ_JAHHPN010000611.1:0-1490 GCF_024606325.1 Endozoicomonas sp. ONNA1 | reverse complement strand
AAAGAAAATCAGCCGCAATGAATTTGCAACCCTGGTTACCCTGCAGGGCGTTTACTTGGAAGGTGTCCAGGATATAAATTCATTTAGAATTGTGCATCACAAACTGTTTGATGATAATGGAGAAGTTAATAAATACGCCTGGGACTTCATAGCGTGTTCACTGACAAGGTCAGAGATGTTTTTTAACGGTTGTTCTTTCGATGTCAATGCCATCATCAAGAAAATGGAGCGTTTGCTTAAAAATGCACCTCAGGTTGAGGCCGGTTTCTGGATCTGTAACTACCCAGCTTCTTTAGACAAAAACGAAGGGCAGCTCACGATGAGAAAAGCCCTGTTAAGCAATGACTTCTTTGTTTTATTTTCTGCCTTCGGCGGCGTAATATGCCCGTCCATGACGTTGCGACAGGCCTTCATTGATAGTTTTTGCCTGAAAGAAGCCCATAAAATCAATCCAGTGATCGGGATCAGTACACCTGAAGATATTAGAGCCGGTAGCCTGAAAGGCCACAGAGACATGGAGATTCCTTTTCCCGGCCATCCTTTGCCAAAAACGGCTGACCACTTATCTGTTCGATTGATTCTCGAGTTTATAGCGCATGATTTTTATCATGCATTACGAGCCAGCATGTTAAGAAATACTGATATCCATTTAATCGTTGCCGTTGCTGATGTTGTGAGAAAGATTAAAATGGCCTTCCAAAATGAGTACATTAAGGAAAAACAGGATTTTCAGCAGAAGAAAGCGTGCTTTGAAAGCTCTATTTCCACATATCCGCAGGAACAACAAGACAAAAAGATAGAAGACTGGCAGAAGTATGAGACGTCGGTCAATAATAGGCTCGATTATCTGCGAGATACCAGAATAGCCTTGGGCCAATTTGCATTTAACCTTGATGATCTTGAAACCCATAGGCGAAAGTGGAGGATACATCTGCATGATTATGATAGAGAGCTATTCAAACATCACTTGTCAAATATTCTGGTGCAATTGAACAGGTCTGCGGGAAAAACCTGGCGTAAGTTGCTGAGTGAAAACGATGCAGGCATTGTCGGCCAATGTATTATTCCGATGATTATCGGTAGATTGTCTCATCCTCAGGATTTTTATAGTGATTTCTGCTGGGAAATTGATAGGGAAGCCAATTTATATCCCAATGAAGATCTCTCAGAAACGCAGAAAAAGGAATACGTAGCCAGAGGTAAAAAGTTGATTGAACCGCTGAATCCATCGGTTAAACTGGATCAATCACAATGGCCGACTTTCCTCAAGGAAGCCATGAAAGGTGATAAAAAGATGACACATTCGAAACTCCGGGCTTGATTAATGAATAAATGAAGTCATGCAACTCTCTGATCTTTTTAGATTGAACGTACAATGAATTAAAACGTCTTCTCAATAGTGGTTATCCTGGTGCGTATCCGGTGGCTTATGGCCCGGAACTTAATACTGTCTATCGGGTCAAACATTTTAATACCAAATGATAAAACCA
>NZ_JAHHPN010000610.1:0-1146 GCF_024606325.1 Endozoicomonas sp. ONNA1 | reverse complement strand
AAGCTTGGACTTCTTTGTTTTGTTTGATGCCTTCGGCAAGGTGATGTGCCCTTCCATCACGTTGCGACAGGCTTTTATTGACAGTTTATGCCAGAAAGAAGCCCATAATATCAATCCAGTGATCGGGATCAGTACGCCTGAAGATATTAGAACCGGCAGCCTCAAAGGACACAGAGACATGGCGATTCCGTTTCCTGGCCACCCTTTGCCAAAAACTGCTGACTACTTATCTGCTCAATTGATTCTCGAGTTTATGCTGCATGATCTTTATCATGCAGTACGAGCCAGCATGTTAAGAAATGCTGATATCGATTTAATCGTTGCCGTTGCCGATGTTGTGAGAAAAATTAAAATGGCCTTCCACAATGAGTACATTCAGGTAAAACAGGATTTTCAGCAGAAGAAAGCGTGCTTTGAAAGCTCTATTTCCAAATACCCGCAGGAACAACAAGACCAAAAGATAAAAGACTGGCAGAAGTATGAGGAGTCGGCCAATAATAGGCTCGATTATTTGCGACGTACCAGAAAAGCCCTGGGGCAACTTGCATTTAACCTTGAAGATCTGGAAACCAATGAAGTAACTTGGAGGATATATCCGGAAGATTATGATAACGAACGATTCAGATATCACTTGTCAAATATTCTGTTTCAATTGAACAGGTCTTCGGGACAACCGTGGCGCGAGTTGCTAAGTGAAACCGATGCAGGCATTGTCGGCCAGTGCATTATTCCGATGATTATCGGTAATTTGTCTAATCCCCAGAGATTTTATCGTTATTTTTGCTGGGAGATTGATAGGGAAGTCAATTTATATCACAATAAAGATCTCTCAGAAACGCAGAAAAAGGAATACGTAGCCAGAAGTAAAAAGTTGATTGAACCGCTGAATCCATCAGCAAAGCTCGACAAATTACAGTGGCCGACTTTCCTCCGGGAAGCCAACATAGATGATAAATGGAGTGCCTATTCCAAACTCTGGACTTGGTTAATGAACCAATGCAATTTACTGATCTATTTTGATTGAACGTACAATTAATTAAAACGTCTTTTCAAAAGTTGTTATCCGGGTGCGTATCCAGTGACTTATGGCTCGGAACTTAATACTGTCTATCGGGTCAAACATTTTAATACCAAATGATAAAACCA
>NZ_JAHHPN010000055.1:0-1088 GCF_024606325.1 Endozoicomonas sp. ONNA1 | reverse complement strand
CCCTGTACCCGTCCAGTAATGTCAGTATTTCGATGTCAAAAACTTCTGTCTGGTTGAGTTTTAACCATAAAAGACCAAAAGCCTGTTTTTCTCTTTTGTCATCTGTCGGGTTAACGCTTTGTGGTTCTGGTTCACTTAACGGCACACAGGCTTCAGCCGCCCCGGATTGAACGTTATCCAGGTATTGGGACAGTGATGCTTTAATCTCATCGGGGCATTCTGTACCTGATGCTTCGATTCTTTCCCTCAGTTTGCCAAGCAAGGATTTATGCAGTCTCTCTTTATGGTGGTCAAGAGATTTCCAGACGACAGGTTTGATGGCCATTCTTCTGTTGAGCAGGGTAGCCAAAACATGAATAGGCAAGGGATTGGAGGGGAGAGCTTCTTCAACATCGCCTCTTGCCTTCAGCCTTCTGTTAGCGGCCAGTCTGGCTTCGTGCCTCTGGAGGTATGCCGGGTCATCCTCTTTTAAACGCCTTTGCCAATCTTCTGCGGTCAGATAATAGTGTTCAGGTACATTGATGATTTTCAAAAAAATCCTGAGCTGTCGCTCTGACCAGTTGCTAATTTCAATTTTTTCATCCTGTATTTTTAGCTGCGGTATTGGAAAACGGTAGGTCATAATACCGAAAGGCAGCCCTTCAACTTCAAGCCGCTGTCCTCTGACAGTGAAGGACACTTCTTTAAGGTTCCGCATCAGCATAGAAATAAAACTCAGGGCCAGCCCTTCTCCTGACGGGATAAGCCCAGAGACAGGTATCTCAACGGTATTGTTGTCGGTAGCACGCATCCCCGACAGAAAGCGATCGGGGATATCGTTATCCCGGGGCAGAAGGCTATGGGTTTTGAGTAGCGCTTCAAAGAGTGTCTGGATGCCTTCTTTGGTAATGTCATGGGTTTTTAGCCCAAGGCAGGCTTCAAGCAGCCCTTTTAACCATTGGGAGGAATGCTCTTTGCTGAGTTTATGCAGGGCGCTCAACGAAGGAAACAGGTCGAATATAGCCCGGGCATGGCTGGCATCCATAAAAAGCAACTGATCATCCTTTGTTAAGGGTTGCAGGATTTCCAGGTAGAGCCTTTGCATATAG
>NZ_JAHHPN010000609.1:0-6024 GCF_024606325.1 Endozoicomonas sp. ONNA1 | reverse complement strand
GATTCTTTTTACAAGCGCTGTTTCCCTTTCCCTGAGCTGATTTATCTTTTCTTCTATCTCTTTAATTGTCTGATCTGTATCGCTGAATATAACAAGTCCTTCGCCACCTGATTTCAGGCTTGAGAGCTGCTCCTCTAATTCGACAAGCTCTACCCTCACCTCATCCACTGCCTTCCTTGCAGATACCAGATTATCTATGTTTGCGACTTCATTAAATCCAGCAGTCAAGTAATCAAGTTCGTTTGCAGCTCTGGTGATTGATTCAGACAGAAGGTCTATGATCGAAACAAGTCCATTGGTTGCACCAGTCAGGTTGTTTATCTCTGCAAGTGCGTTTCCTGAGCTTGTGATTAGACTGTTAAACGCCTGCTTGACAGTGCGAGGCATTTTGGCAAAGTCTTCATTGGTGGCACCCACCTGAGATATTAGAGAGTCAAACACCTTATCAGCGGTTAGCTGTCCATCGAGCATGGCTTGCCTCATCTCGCCCATGCTCATACCCATTCCTCGGGCCATGGCTCTTGCAACCTCTGGCGTGTTTTCGATGATACTGTTGAATTCCTCCGCTCTCAGTATTCCTCCTGCCATTGCCTGACCAAATTGCTGCATGGCGTTGGACATTTCCTCAGTGGATGATCCACCGACAACACCAAGCTTCTGAAGGGTTTCAGTTAGCTGGATTATTTCATCGTCTGACTTGCCAAGCTCGCTTAGAGTCTGGTCTAAGTTCTCCCAGAGCTGAACAACGGTCTTCAGGTCTGTTCCAGCATCAATAGAAATGCGGGTAAGCTCGCCATACTTTGCAGCGGCATCCTCAGAGCTGTCAGCAAGTCTCTTCACTCTGGCTTGCAGCAGGTTAAAAGCGTCTGCTGTATTCACTACAGCAATCGCAGCCTGAGCCGTGAAGTATGCCGCTATCGCCCCGCCAGCCGCTCCGACAGCATCGCCGAGAGAAGTAGCAGACCGCTCTGTTCTTTCAGACTGGGATTCGAGGCTCTTTAACTCTCGCTCAGCCTGCTTTACGCCCTGACTGTTAACCCTGATTGATAGATTTGCGTATTCCGTCATGTGTTTACCGGGCATAAAAAAACCCGCACAACGGCGGGCTTTATAAATTTTGATATATCTTACTGCATCTGTACGCTGGGAGTTTTGTTTTCAGTAAATGCGTAGTTTTCTACAACACCGTTGTCTATGAGAACATCAAGAGTCTTTGTAACACCAGTTGTCTTCACATCAACTTTTACAAGATACGATTGAGCGTCAGCAGTGCTATGAATGTAGGTGTACAGCCATTTTTCCTGAGTAGATGATATTACGGTCTTGCCGTATGGCTCGCCAAACATAGAAACAAGATCTTCTGTTGTCGTCACACCGCTCTCAATCGTCTTAACCTTTTCGCTTGAAAAATCACGACCTAAGTTATAACTAGTGCTCGCACAACCGACCAAAAAAACAGACAGAAAAACAGCTACAAAAATTCTCATCAAACCCTACCAAGAGAAACCGGACAACATGCGGAAGCATGGCCGGTTACTCCATGCGTTCGGGTGATCTGCCCTATCCACGCCGGAATATTACAGAAAGCTGCTGAATAACTTCAACCTCCCAGGCTCTCACTTTGACCTGAGTCAAGTCTGACCAGTGCCGTATTTCTGTGTAGCTGATACTGCCAGACGTTGAGCTGAACAGCTTATAGAACCAGTTAACCAAGTACTTTAGTTCTGTAGGCTGTTCTGGCTGTTCTGAGAGCTTTTTAGGCTTAACCCCTGTCGTTTTATAGACCTGCTCCAGATTGGCCTTAAGCGTCGTCTTTGTACCCTTTACAGGCTTCATTAACTCAGCCTCAGCCTCAGCCCAAGCCAGCAGCCTGCTTATTTTTTTTTAATGAAGTTCATGCGATTGGATACGAACCGATCAAGCTCCAAGGCGATAGTCGGCGCATTCCTCAAGAACTCTTTTACATTGTCCTGTGTGAACTCTTTTTCAAACGACCAGCCAGCTACCAGAGCAGCCTTTGTCTCAAGCTCACGGTCAGAAATAATCTGCCGCCTGTCTTCTGATACTCTGGACAGTTCAGCTATCGACCTGTCGAAAGCTTCCGGGCTGTTATCAGCTGACAGAGCCTTTTCTTTCGCAAGGCTCATGGACATATCAACGCTCATAAGCTGGCGCTGTGTCTCGGCCCGAACAGCGTCGTAAGCGTCGGAGTCGATACCATAGACCTCGATCCACTCCCCGGAGTCTTTACCGTCTGGTGTGAAAAGCGGTAAACGTTGGGGAGTGTTGCAGGCTGGCTTAGTGTAGAAATCTTCTGGGATCATGCAGTCCGCTCAATCATAAGGTTTGTTTCTTCTGTGCCGTCGTATAGCGCCTGAAACTCCATACTGATTACCACAGGCCCGGTGCCGCTCAGCTCTGGAGCACCAGAACCGAACTTGATACGTGGGAGCGTGAAAGTGTATGAACCGTCATCACCGTCTAAGGTGAAAGAAAGCTCCACTTCATCCTCATTGATGAAGTTGTCTATCAGCGTGCTGTCTTCGAAATAAACAGACATTGACCCGGTAACATTGCTGTTGCCGATTGTAGGTCTGATTGTGTCTGGTGATCCGATGACAAAGGCGGCTTCAATGCCATTCTCCAGAGTGAAGTCAACGGAGGTCACAACTGCTGACCGACTGCCGCCAACCGTGATCTGCCCTGAGAATGAATCGAAAGGCGTGGTTGTGGTCGCATCATCATAGGTTGCGCCCTCGATGATCGCTGTGTCAGTCTCCATGCTCTGGCCGACAGTAGAAAACGTTGCCGTTACCATCGCGTTTGGAGCAACGGACATAGCCAGACTGTTAACCTCTACGCCAGTGAAGCGGTGATACTGGTCAATATCTGAGAAAATACGCTCTATCGTGAAAGACCGTCTCTCAATACCAACTTTCAGCGTATTGGTTGCCCAGGTTCCACATAAAGCAGCTTCAAGAAAATCATCAAACGAACCAAAGCTGAATTCTGCGCCAATGTCACCACCGACCTGACGGTTTCCATGCTTGAATGCGGCTATCTGGCGATCAGGGCGCAACTCTTCAGACTGCAACGTCTCTTTGCTCAGAGCCAGACTGGCAGACGTGTGACGGATTGGAATAAATACAGGAGTGCTTGGCGTAGTGCCATAAGTCGCTTCTGCAACATAGGCCATGGAGTGACGGGCACCCGTGGCGATGGTTGCCGAGTTAAGCTGTGCTTTTGAAATTGTCATTTAGACACCTGAAAATTATTGTCTGGCGATGTACGCCAACCACTGAATGGAAATGGAAGCTTTGAACCAGCCGCCTTCTGAGCCGCCTTGAGTCCTGCTTGATCCTGTTACGGTCACTTTCTGGCCTTGGTATTCAAGGCATCGACCAAGCCTGAAGCCTGACTGTATTTGGTCTGCAAGTGCGTGAAGGCTACCCCACCCGATGCCGGTCTCTGTGTGGACATCAATCTGATAGATACCCGTGGTTTGATCCAGCCCAGTGTCGCCTAGGCTGGATTGGACTGTAGAAGCAGGCAGAAAATAGGCTGCAAGCCACTCGCTTTCCTTTTTCGGTGGGTCTACATTTTCCCAGACAATGGGAGGCTCTAAACCAAGGTCAACAAGTGCCTGGTTCAATGCAGATATTACGGAAGAGAGCATTAGACTTTGTTTCTGTTTGCGTGCTTTTTGATGTTGGCCGCAACTCTGGCCATGTTTCGCCGCACCATTCCAGTGGGTGCCTGACTTGAGTAACCGTATTCAATGCCGAGCGCGTAGGGAAGGTTGTTTGTGAGCCATAGCGTCTGTTCATCCTGAGAAGCGTTAACAACATTCGTCATCAGTGCAACGGTTCCAGATCCGTTTTTGTCGATTGCATCAAGCTGGCCTGTTGCCGGGTTAACCGTCGTTGCCTGCCAGTTCGCCCGGAGCCTGCCTGTGTCAATGGGAGTATCAGAGATAACGCCGCTGAAAAGCTCGATGGTTGCGGCTTTGCGAATCTCACCAGCCTTGGCCACTGAATCAGATCGGAACTGGCTCACAACAGAGGAAAAGACTTTACCACTGCGCTATCTCCTGATCTGCACCCGGTAAACGATGGCAACACCTGCCGGGCTGACCTCTTCCAAGTTGATTATCTGCCACTCTTCCAAACTGACCAGAACCTTGTCTGTATCTTCTGGCACCTGACTGTTATCCAGTAGCAGCATTCTGTCACCCTGCATGATGTTTACACCATCAATCTGAGACAGTTTGACAGCGGAAATGATGCCATTAAATAGCAGTTCTTCCCTTTCACCGGACACACAAGCGCCAGTAATAGGGTCGCACACTTTTTCACCATACCGGGCAAGAATGACCTGTTTACCAAACTGTTTAATCAGCCTCGATGCCGTTGCAGCAGACTGGCTGTAAAAGCCACTCATACCCTGCCAACCTGAAAGAAGTAGCCAGAAGTCAGAAGCGGCCTGAGCATCATTCTGGCCTTAACAGGATCAGGAATAATAGCCGTTGCTCCTGTTTCTGCATACGTTACCGAAACAGCCCCCTCGACCTCTTCACTGAGGGTTTCACGACCATCACCTACAGGAAGAAAGTCAGTGGTCTGGCTGTCGATTGCAATCTGGATTTCAGCATTAATGACAACCTGCGGAATTTCGTCAGAAGGTATAGCAAACCCGTCATAAAAAACCCCACGCCTTGGCCATGCTTTTACCTGTGCAGGTTCAGCTCTGTTGCCCACATAGCTCTGAACTTCTATCCAGTCATGGGCAACTGTTAGAAGCTGCAAGCACAAACCATCATCAGATGGGACGTTAAGCCCCCTTGCGATGGCGTATTCCCGCATCTGTTCAACTGTTGCATACATCGGTTAACCCTCGTTAGGAGCCGCCTGTCACAGTCACAGTGCAGTCAGCGGTATGGCCACCGTCTTCAGTCGTCGCTGTTACCGTTGCTGAACCGGCTGCAACTGCTGTTACTGTGCACGTTTCCCCGCTTGCTGAAATCGTCACAATAGAGCCATCATCAGGCAAGACAGACCACTCAACAGCCTTGTTGGTAGCATTGGATGGCTCGACTGTTGCGGTCACATCACCAGACCCGACAGCCATTACTACCTTTTTACTTTCAGCCATAAAAAATCCATAAAAAAGGCGACCGGAGCCGCCTTGTTATTTTTTAAACTGTCAAAGAAAGCGTAGTAGGTGCTAGGGAAACTCCCGTAACACCTACGCTGGCTTTTTTCCCGACGTAATCAGAACCCCCGCACAATCTTTTATTGATGTTGCGGTCTTCTCCCATTTTGCCGCTGTGCCAATCTGTGCGTCTGTCGGGCTCTTGGCTGTGTTGTCTGCCCAACCAAAGCCTTTCAGTCCGGTTACAAAGTCATATTCACCCTGCATCTGGCGAGTGATGTTCTCGCCGCCGGTCTGAACTTCAGACTCCATATCAAGGCCAGACACCTGAACGGCTGCCGCACCGGGGGTAAGTGCCAGAGTGTGGTTTAGCTGACCATCTACAAGTGATGCAACGTCAGACACGATATAACGACGACCGAGACCGCCATCGTATACAGCCAGATCACCCAGAGCGAAAAGCCTGCTGTCGTTGTTGATCGCCTCACCAAGCAGCTCATGAAATGCCACGGAGTGCATCAGGTAGGAGACAATCTGCTGTGACCTGTCACCCATCTTTGCATTACCTTGGTTCAGGATTGCAAGCGACAGAGGCGCATACTCACCGCCAGATTCGCCGGAAGCATCGTGAACCAGATCGCCAACAGTACCGATTGCAGTCAGCAAAGCCAGAGCCGCAGTATTCAGATAGTCCTGAATCATGGCCTCAGCAGCCTGAGCCGCAACAACCGCCGCAGCTTCTTCAGGATCCGAACCAATGCGCTTCATCATGGTCTGTGTGATTTTAACCGGGCCAATACGACCATCGACTTTTACAGCACGGCTAAGCAGCTGATCCAGAGTAGACGCCGTTTTGTTACCATTACCGTAGGC
>NZ_JAHHPN010000608.1:0-31291 GCF_024606325.1 Endozoicomonas sp. ONNA1 | reverse complement strand
CTGATATTAAGAAGACAGGGTGCTAACATGGTACTATCAAACAAGTCTCCCGTTATAAACTTGCAGTACAGTCGTGTTCTGCTGTCAGTCAGTTTGCTTCATTTCCTTTCGCTACCCTCGCCACTTCAGGCCGAGACCTGTGACACCTACGACTTCAATCAGAATCGTGAAAGATTTTCACTCTCCCCAGCGTTTCATGAAAAAAATCCTGACGAGGAACTTCAATATGACACAATGCCCTCCCAATCGGCAATACCAGCAAATCCTGATTCAAATCCCTGTTCACAGTCGGATGAATCGCAGGGGAATCTGGAGCTTGCCATAAATATATTTAGCCAGGCAGCAAAAGAAACGCCTGAAAATTTTCTTATCTCCCCTGATGGCCTTTTCAGATCACTGGCACTAATACTCATGGGGGCTACTGGCGAAACCAGGCGACTGCTACAAAGCTACCTGGGGGATAATTACTCTGAGTCATCCGGTGCAACAGCATCAATCGCAACATCTTTTGCACGGGACGAATACTTCATTGAGAATTGTTTGCTCTTGTCCAGTGAACTTGAACTTCGGGAAACTTATCGTGAGAGACTTAAACAAATAAACGCCGATATTCGTGATAAAGTCGACTTCTTCGACCGTGTATTTTTACAAAACCTCGCTGATGAGCTCAACAGACTATTTAGCCAATTAACCCATGGCATGGTTCCTCAATTTTGCCACGTCGACCAATGGCCCCCAGATACCACCTTGGCACTCATAAATTCTATTTACTTCAAGGGGCTTTGGGAAAGGTCTTTTAATGTCCGAAATACAGGCGTATTTACCTTACCCAATAACCAGAGAGTTGTTTTAGAGCAGTTTATGGAGGAGGAAATCAGTTCCATACAATACACAAATCATAATGATTGGGAGGCAGTTACTGTTCCTTACCAGGGGGCGCATGAAATGATTTTGGTTTTACCTCCGGAAGGTATAATGCCTCATGAGATATCACCAAAAATAATAAAAGCATTATTTTCATCCTTAAACTCTGAAGAATCACGCCCATCATATTCAAAAATCTCTCTTGGACTTCCACCCTTTAAAGTTGATTCGAACATTGAATTGAAGAAATTTTTCGATAGAACAGGTTTACATTCTCTTTTTACAAACCCCCTCGAATTAGGAACTATGCTATCCGTCACTCTACCTGTTTACATTAATGTGGTTCGTCAACATTGCGCAATTGAGGTTAATAAAGATGGAACCCGAGCCGCAGCTGTCACACACATGTCATTTTCGAGATCGTTTGTGGAGAGCAATCAGAGAAAATCAATCCAATTTAGTCGACCATTTCTTTATATGTTGCATAATAAAATAACCAAAAAAATCATCATAATTGGACAATTACTAGATCCTCGGAGCACTTCAGGAGCGGGTACCCATTAATCGGAACAGGGGGGCCTCTTGACTCCCCTCACCTTTTTGTCGTGAGCAACGAGGGAGTGCTTTAATTGCGAGCTACCAGTTTCCTCACGCACTCTGGCCCCTTGTTTGAGACGTTATTCACCACTCTGCCCACTTTATAAAAAGACAGCTTGCTAACCTTCTCAGCCGGGTTGCTCAGACTGTCAAAAACCGTCTCATAATTTTCACCCAGCCAATCGTTAGCCTGTTTCTGTTGCAACAAAACAGGCATTCTTTCGGTCAACGGTGATATATCGCCGATAGCAGGGCAAGTGAGGATTGCACAGGATTCGAAACTTAGTTGGTCATCCACAGGATAACTTTCCCAAAGACCGGCAAAGAGACATAATCCACCCGACTTCGGTCGTATATACCAGGGCTGACTGCGGTCCCGCACTTTCTGCCAGTCGAACCAGCCATCAGCCAGAACCAGACAACGTCGCTTTTTCAGGGCATTGCGAAACATCGGTTTGTCGGCAACGGTTTCGATTCTGGCATTAATCTGGGCTCTGGAAAAATCCTGCAGCCAGTGAGGAACCAACCCCCACTTAACCCGAGCATTTTCTAAATCGCCCTGATTATTATGTTTGACAATAAGCACCTGTTCGCCAGGCGCAACATTGTAGGACGGGATATTGGCTTCTGGCTGACGAATACCCAGCCAGCTCAGGCTGATCTGGTCGGCCATCAACGTATAACGACCACACATAATCAGTCTTCCTGAACCTCAGCAGAGTCTTCCAGAACGGGAGACGCCTTGAGGTAATCTTCGATCATTGCTTTGGCCAGACCGGCATCGCCATCTTCAACGTAGAGCGCTAGCAAACCGCTAGCGGGTAGTTCACCAACGGCCCCCGTCAAATAGCTACCTCCCAGATGGCAGGCAATGCCATGGTTCAACAGAACATCCTTGAGGCACTGGGCCTCAAGGAGATTATCAGGACAGAATATTTTAATCATACTTTTATAAAAACACAGCCACCGTCGTAAAGCCAGCTTACTTCAGATAGACCGTCCTGATCTGACTGATCAGTTCATTTGCTTTAGCTCTCTGGGCAGGGTTAAGCAATTCAGACAGTTCCTGCTTCTGTTTACGGGCCGCAGTCTGAAAATCTCCCGCAGAATCTTCCAGACTCAGAGCAGTCCAAATATAAGCAGCAATCAGGTTACGGTCTGTACCTGCTCCCTCATAATAGGACTTCCCCAGCTCGTACTGAGCCTCTGCACTCTTGCCTTCCCGACCTGCCGCACGTTCGATCAGTTGAAACCCTTTTCCGGGATCTTTGGTGACACCACCCAGCCCCTCTCGATAGGCCTTACCCAGCAACAGTTCCGCCTGAACATTGCCCTGGTTCGCCAGAGGTTCCAGTAGAGAAAGGGTTTGACTGGCATTTTCCGGCTTCGCTTTACCAGCCACCAACAGGCTACCCACTTCAAGTATGGCCTGCTCGTCGCCGGAGCTGGCCTGCTTAAGCAGGCTGGAAAAGTCAGCAGTCCAACCGCTCAGGGAAAACAGCAATGAGAAGGCCAGCAGCCCACCGCAGCACTTTTTATTCAATGACATCTGCTACCTCTAGCCATTTTGAGCAGACGACTGCCCAGTTATTTCATTATTGGAACGCTGATGTGTTCGTAGGGGCGGAGTATACACACTCGAGACAGGGAATACTGCAAGGTTTCAATTTTGAATAACTCATAAATCAGTGAAACCCACATCAACAAACATACATACACCCACCCACCTTAATTCTCAAACCGTTACAAAGTGCCACAACCCCGCTACAGACCCTTTGTTTTAATACCTATATACTCAACGGTTTAACTCACCGCTGTTATATAAGGCAATAATCCCGAACAGATGGAACGCTTTGAAGAAATCCGCCCCTATCACGATCGAGAGGTAAGGCCTGTCCTGAACCGCCTGTTGCTGGACCGTGAACTGATTCAGGCGCTGGTACATCATCAGTACCCCAACATGCCAGGCTTCCTTGGTGGTGTTGCGAGCTGGCTGACTGCTATGGGACTGCGCTACAAGCTAAAGAACATTCATAACATTGATGGACTGCAGGAGGTCATTGAACCTTACCTGACCCGTGTCATTGAAGGCAGCACTTCCGGCATCAGCTTTTCCGGACTGGACCAGCTCGACAAAGAGCAGGCTTACCTGTTCGTGTCTAATCACCGGGACATCGTTATGGATCCTGCCTTTGTCAATCTCGCTGTTTATAAACAGGGCATGCAAACCGTTCGAATAGCCATTGGTGACAACCTGCTGCAAAGACCTTTTGTCAGTGATCTGATGCGCCTCAACAAAAGTTTTATCGTCAAACGATCCATAGAAGGCCGCCGGGAAAAGCTCAAGGCTTATCAGACACTGTCAGCCTATATTCATCATTCCATTGATACCGGGCATCCCGTCTGGATCGCCCAGAGTGAAGGACGGGCAAAAGACGGTGATGACAAAACCGACTCCGCCATCATCAAGATGTTTCATATGAGCCGAAAAGCTGCGGATACTTCTTTTGCCGACAGCATTCGTTCCATGAACCTGGTACCCGTATCAATTGCTTACGAATACGACCCCTGCGATCTGGCCAAAGCCAGGGAACTCTTCGCGACTGAAGCCCAGGGCAATTATGAAAAGTTCGAAGGTGAAGACCTTCAAAGCATCGTGACTGGCATTAATGGTTTCAAAGGCGGTGTCCATGTAGCTTTTGGCACACCGCTGAAGGAAAAGTATGAAAACGCCAACCAGGTTGTTGAAGAAGTGGATCGTCAGGTTCATCAGAACTATTACCTGTTTGCTTCCAATCTGATTGCCTTTGATCGACTCCGCAGTGCCTATCCCCATGTGACAGAGTGTTCTTTAAAAGCCCTATTTGAAAAATTTTGCCCGGATGAGTCGCTTGATAGTAAAGTCAGAGATTTCGATGACCGTTTGGCTCTGTGCCCAAAGGCTCATCAACCCTGGTTCCTGAAGATGTATGCCAATCCGGTTTTCAATCATTTTGCTGGACAATGACATGACCCTGCATAAGCTGTGCTTTTTTGTTCCTGAAAGTCATCTTGAATCGGTGAAAACTGCCGTCTTTGCGACTGGTGCCGGGCGTTACGAAAACTACGACAGCTGTTGTTGGCAAACAGCTGGCCAGGGTCAGTTCAGACCGCTGAATGGCAGCGCCCCTTTCATTGGCAGGCAGGATATGGTGGAAATCGTTGAGGAATTCAAGGTTGAAATGATCTGTGAGGAGCAGTACCTGAAAGCAGCCATTGCCGCGTTGAGATCGGCACACCCTTATGAAGAGCCAGCCTTTGAAAGCTGGCCGGTAAGCGTTTCCTGAGTTTAAAGTCCGGGAAACGCCTCATTGAGAAAACGCATAAAATTCCTTTTAGTCCTGTATTCTTCACGCAGCTCATCAAGCCACCGACTAAATGCCTGCGGCTGATTCAGTCCTGCCAATATCTGCTGGCATTCAACCAATAGTTCAACCGCCTCTTGATAACTTTTACTCGTTCTTTTCTGAACACAATCCTTAACGAGCTTCTCATAGAGAAAACGAGAACGTTCTCCATCTTGCCGAAAATGTTTTCTCAGCTCGTAGAGCAATGTAGCATCCGGATCTGCATCTGTGACCAGTTGCCAGGCTGACTCCAGATCCGATCCAGCAAGAAAAGCCATCATCAGTGTGTTTAACACACGGTGGTGGTGATAACCCTGAGTGCTGACAACCCGCTCTTTCATCCAGTCTATGGCTTTTTGCCGCCAGTCTTCCTGACTGTTCAGGTCTTCTGAAAGCTCTTGTAAGTGCTCAAAAGTAGACAGTGTCGGTGACTCTTTAAATTGCTCCCAAACGTCCTGCAAAGCTTCAGTGTTACGCCCCGTCTTCAATAACAGTAACTGTTGCAGTTCATGAATCCGGGCCGATTCACTAAAACTACTGCCCTGCCGGGCCATATCGAGGTAATTCCAGGCCTCATCATACTCACCCAGCTCCATATGAGAACGGGCAATAACCAGATACTCCTCCTCTGTCCTGGCGATCTTTTTATAGAGATGGATCAAAGTCTTGTAGTCATTTTCCAGCTTGGGTACGACTTGCAGAATCCTCAGCAAACGGTCATAAATGAATCGATCCCGCCAGTTATCACTCTTAAGCCTGGGTAACCCATCCCAACGGGCCCGGGCGATATCAAGGAAAGCTTCCCGACACTCCGAAGTCATTACCTCACTGAAATCATCCGGAATGCGACCATGCCATCCACCTTCATGCCTGAGTAGTAATTCCATGAGATGTTGGGCTTTTGACGCTTCAGACCCACTCAGTGCAGCAAAGGCTTCAACATACATCCTCTGTAGCTGAGCGATAGACTCAAACCTGAAACCTCCTGAATCATCGATGGTTTCCAGCGCACGAAAGATTCGGGACATAGCGTAGTCCAGCAACGCCATCTGGTCACTGGCTGCCAGCTTTTTTAGTGGCGATTCAAGGGCAAATATTACCTGTTCAACATTGGCAAAATATTGCCTGACCTGGGCATATCTAAAACAATGACGATTATAGGGAATGGCGGCGGTTATTCGTTTGCGGATGGTTTTTTTATCCATTATCCCCAACGCTGTCTCAGCCTTGAGCAACCATTGCTCTCGCACTGAACGACTACTGTCTATCATTTCAACAAAGTGTCCCACCAGCTCTTCTTTGGGTATTTGCAATAAATAAGCTGCCAGTATGTCGGTGGCCTGTGCGCCTTCTTTCAACCGGAGCACAGATACTTTATCCCGTAATACCATGCTCACAGCAACGCAATGCTTGCAAAAGTCGATACCGTCGGAAGCAGGACAATCACAACTGCCGTCCAGGGCACTCTGGGTATAAACCAGATTGACCCGATATACCACGCTACCCATGACCTTGGCAGATACTCTCTCACCCTGAAGCGACAGCTCTCCGACCCGGCCTTCCTGGTAGTATCCCTTCCCCTGGGAAAAAGCTTTCCCGCCTGCCAGCTTCACTAACTGCTGATCGGTAATTTCCGGCCTGTCGTTCACGCTGCTCCAACCTGATGTAGGATAATCCTTTAGTTAAGAAAGCACTCTGCGGTCAGGCAGTGCGATATCTTCCATCCGCTGAGGAAAACAACCTGTTTGACGATCACTGAAGTAATGGCGAAGGGTACGACTGATGGTATTGAAAGCCAATTCATCCCATGGAATATCTTCTTCGCTGAAAAGAGCTACTGCTTCACTCTCTTCACCGGCGCAGAACTCAGGTTTATCAAGATGAGCCAGAAAAAATACCGAGAGTTGGCTCACATGAACAATATTAAACAGGGTATACAATGATTGGAGCGTAACCTCTGCTCCGGCCTCTTCCATGGTTTCCCGAAGGGCAGCCTGTTCGAGGGTTTCTCCCAGCTCCATGAAACCGCCGGGCAATGTCCAGTACCCCCTGCGCGGTTCGATAGCGCGTTTGCAGAGGAGCACTTTACCTTCGTAGACCGGCAGACAACCTGCGACGATTAGCGGATTTTGATAGTGAATTTTGCCACAGTCGTCACAAACATCACGTAATCGGTTATCGCCACAGGGGATCTTCTTACTGACCTTAGCACCACATTCACTGCAGAAATTCACTGTTTTTCCTTCTAACTATGAAAATCTTTCTTCACCTTAACCCGATTCATAACCGAAGTCACTTTAATCAAAATTGGCGTAGAAAATGCATAACATTTCTTTACCAGATGGAGCACGCTGTAAAAAACATCTGTGTTATGATCTTTTTAAAGCACGAAAAAACAGCGTTGCACCTAAGGAATGATAGCCCTGCCCGGTGTTACAGGCAGTCTGGTATCCAAGGTCGATAATAACAATGTTCCAACGGCGCCTTTTCCAATGCCATTCTGTTTTTTAAGCATCTGAATGTCGCCGTGAAAGCCAGAGATTCCCGTGTTATATGTTGATTACAGATATTGAGCGAAGACTCCACAAACATCAGCCAAGAAGTATAGACACCCCTCTTCCGGAAGCCGCCGTTCTTGTACCTCTGGTGACCAATAACCAGGGACAGGCCACCGAAATCATCCTGACCCGAAGGGCTACTCACCTGAACAAACACAGCGGAGAAGTGGCATTTCCCGGCGGCAAACGAGAAGACGACGATCGTGACCTGATCCATACCGCCCTGAGAGAATCCCAGGAAGAGATAGACCTGAAACCATCTTCAGTTCAGATTCTGGGCACTATGGGGCCGGTCATTTCCCGCTTCGGTATCAAAGTGATCCCTGTCATCGGCTCTGTGCCGGAAAACTTGTCGCTCAGCGCCAATATTGAAGAGCTGGACCGCATTTTTCACGTTCCACTGGACTTTCTCACCAATCCGGACAATCTACAGTTTCACCATTGGAGTATGAACGAAAAAACCTACTCCATGCCCTCGTATCAATACGGTGAATATCTGATTTGGGGGTTGACCGCCATAATGCTGGTAGAATTTCTGAACGTGGGATTGAACACCACCATTCCACTGGATGCACCTCAGTTTCATGCCAGCCACAGCCACCCGCAAAATCGCTAACCCTCGGGCTGGCGAAAACCAAAATTCATTCAGCGAAATTAATCATTCAAGTTAAGCAGTGAAAATCTTCACTGCTTTTACCCGGTTGTCCTTGACCTGCATAATCTCAAACCGGTAGCCACCTATCTTGAGACAAACACTGGATTCCGGAATAAACTCCATCATCTCGGTGATCAAACCGTTGATCGTCCTTGCATCCTCAGTGGGCAACTTCCAACCCAGAGAACGGTTAATATCTCTTACAGAGGCCGAACCATCAATGATGTAGCTACCGTCTTCCTGAGGGGTAATATCTTGACTGGAGTCGGATACATCGGTGGTAAAATCACCCACAATTTCTTCCAGGATATCTTCCAGCGTCACCAGGCCAAGAATATCGCCATATTCATCGACCACCAGTGCGACACGCTCTTTAGATTTCTGAAAATTAAACAGCTGAGTATGCAGGGGAGTACTTTCGGGTACATAGTATGGCTCCGTTGTTTCCTGCAGCAGAATTGCTTTATTGACTTCTTCCTGACTGAGCAATCGAGCTACCTTTCTCATATGCAACATACCCACAAGATTGTTTACATCACCGCGATAGACCGGCAAACGGGTGTGCTGACAGGCTCTTAACTGCTCCAGGATATCCTTGATGTCATCGTCAATATCAATCCCGAAAATTTCATTTCGGGGTACCATGATATCGTCAACCCGGACATTCTCCAGATCCAGAATACCCAGCAACATTCCCCGTCTTTTCTGCGGCAACAACATACCGGGGTCGGTCACAATGGTACGCAACTCTTCAGCGTTCAACTGATCTTCCGCAGCCTGGCCGGGTTTAATACCAAAAGGCCTCAGCAGGAAGCCACAGACCCAGTTTAAAACCACTACCATGGGATAGAAGAGTTTCAGCAGGGGCGTCAAAATAAAAGAGGCAGGAAAGGCTATCTTTTCCGGATAGAGTGCTGCAACCGTCTTGGGCGTTACTTCACCGAAAATCAGTACTGCCACTGTCAGGCCCAAAGTGGCAATAGCAATACCGCTATCACCCCAGAGTCTCACTGCCACCAGAGTAGCCAGGGCAGAAGCCAGGATATTAACAAAGTTATTGCCAATCAGAATCACACCAATCAGCCTGTCAGGACGCTCTAGCAACTTATGGGTTCGCTTCGCGGCTTTATGATTCTTGCGAACGAGATGCCGCAGGCGATAGCGGTTGATCGCCATCATGCCGGTTTCCGAGCTGGAAAAAAAAGCCGACAGCAGCATTAATAGGGCCAATATGGATAATAGAAGGCTGGTTGATGCTTCGCTCAAGAGTGAAATCGCTCGTTCAGATTCTGGTGATGGAGCCGCTAATTCTAACGTTTCGCGCTATGAACCCCAAACACTTTTATCATTCTTTCTGACTCAAATAGAAGAGGGTCAGCAAAAACAACGTCGCCATCCTGAAGCCAGGCTGAATACCGTTCCAGCTTCGGGACTGCCAGGCCAGAAACCACTCACCTGAAATCCCCACAAAAGCCAGAAACCAGAGCAAAACACCCAGAGTCAAACCAGCCAGAGCCAGAGATTTGCTTTCATGGAAATCTTCATTTTGTATGTTGCGGATCATAAAAATGACACCCGCCCAACACAAAAGGGCTATCACTGCCTCAACAGCGATAATCAGGCTGTAAGCTCCTCTCCAGATCACCGGATTGTGAACCGCCCGCCATTCAGCCTGAGCAGTGTTCCCAGTTGTATCCATGGTCATCACATGCTGGACATAAAGATAATTGCTCTGGTAATCCACCAAATTATTAAAGACAACCAATAAACTGAACAGAGCAACTGCGGCTACCAGGACAATTTTACTAAGCTTAACGGCTATTATCATTTTCATAGCCCCTAACATTAGCTGGGTTTAAAGGGATCTCAAGCTGCAAGCAAGAAGGTATTGAAAAAAGAGAGTGAAACGGGAGAGGAGCAGAAAGCAGAGCCTGCTCCGAAAAGACTTATCTGACCAGAATAAAGTCCACAATCGTTCGCCAGCCAAAGTATGCCACCAGCAACAGAATAAAGCCGGAAACCGTCCAGCGCATCGCCTTTTGACCGCGCCAGCCATTCACCCAGCGCCCAATCAACAGGGTCGCAAACAGCACCCAGGCGACGAGAGAAAGCACTGTTTTGTGGAGCATATCTTTGGCAAACATATTATCGATATACAAGAAGCCTGAAATCAGCGACAGGGTCAGCAGGATCACACCGACTGAAAGAAACTCGAACAACAGTTTTTCCATAGTCTGCAGGGGAGGCAGGGCCTTTAGCAGACGCTTTTGATTATGACTCCTCAGTTGCTTCTCCTGATAGGCCAGCAGCAGCGACTGACACACAGCCACCATTAACAAGCCATAGGCCAATACTGACAGCAGAACATGCACCACCATCAGAGTGGGTGAATGAAAAATGTGTTCCACCGGAGTCAACCAGCCCACCAGAACCGAGATAATGGTAAAGGGCAGAATCGTGACCAGCAGTATTTCAGAAGGCTTGCGCAGACTACTGAGCAACACCACCAGCGTGACGATCAGTGTCGTCATGGAACTGATCGTGAAAATGCCAAGATTGGTTCCCTTATCGCTGTGAATGGAAAAATAGAGCGATAAAGCATGCAATACAGCTCCGGCTGAGGTGGCCAGTAACACCCTGTTTCGGGCGCCACCGTGACCAGTAATTCTTCCCCACTGGCAGGCCATTCCCACCGCATAAAAAATGATGGCACCGATGCTCACGAGCATGACATTCATTGAATCGTTATAACCTCCATCTGAAATTTTCCTGGTGGCGAAACCGTCAAAAAGCCACTTCGGAAGATGCAAACCAGAGCTTGCCATGTCCAAATCTACACAAGAACCCGTTTGTTTTCATCCATCAAGCAGAAATACTGTCCGTACCGAGACCCGATGCTGCCCCTTTTGCCCGGGATTGGATATAATGGTCGACATCTACCCACATACACCTTACGTCATGGTATTTCCAAGGTAACCGGATGTTCGAGAATTTAACCGAACGCCTGTCGCAGACGCTTCGTAACGTCACCGGCAAGGCGAAACTGTCTGAAGACAACATTAAGGACACTCTCCGCGAAGTTCGCAAAGCTCTGCTGGAGGCTGACGTTGCCCTGCCTGTGGTCAAGGAGTTCATCAGCCGGATCAGGGAACGGGCGATTGGCCAGGAAGTACAGGCCAGCCTGAGTCCGGGTCAGGCCTTCGTCAAGATTGTTCAGGCAGAACTGATTTCGGTCATGGGCGAAGCCAATGACCAGTTAAACCTGTCGACTCAGCCTCCTGCCGTCTTGCTGATGGCCGGACTGCAGGGTGCCGGTAAAACCACCTCTGTGGCCAAATTGGGTAAATTCTTAAAGGAACGCCACAAAAAATCCGTTATGGTCGTCAGTGCTGACGTATACCGTCCTGCAGCGATCAAACAGCTGGAAACTCTGGCGAGTGAAGTCGGCGTGGATTTCTTCCCATCCAACATTGAGCAAAAGCCTGTTGATATTGCCACAGCAGCCATTCAGGAGGCTCGCCTGAAGCATATCGACGTAGTCATTGTCGATACTGCCGGCCGCCTGCACATCGACAGCGACATGATGACAGAAATTCAGGCACTGCACAGTGCCGTTAATCCTGTCGAAACCCTGTTTGTAGTTGACGCCATGACCGGTCAGGATGCCGCCAATACCGCCAAGGCCTTTGGCGACGCTCTGCCCCTGACCGGTGTCATTCTGACCAAGGCAGATGGTGACGCACGTGGTGGTGCCGCCCTGTCTGTTCGCCACATTACCGGCAAGCCGATCAAATTCATGGGAGTCGGTGAAAAGACAGACGCTCTGGACCCCTTCCACCCGGATCGTATTGCTTCCCGAATCCTGGGCATGGGTGACGTTCTCTCTCTGATTGAAGAAGCTGAACAAAAGCTCGACAAAAAGAAAGCCGACAAACTTGCCAGCAAACTGAAAAAGGGAAAAGGCTTTGACCTGGAAGACTTCCGTGACCAACTTCAGCAGATGAAGAAAATGGGCGGACTGGCAGGGGTTATGGACAAACTTCCCGGAATGCCGGGTATGCCTGCCAACGCGGCGGGCCAGATGGACAACAAGATTTTCATTCAGATGGAAGCCATCATCGACTCTATGACACCGACTGAACGTGCCAACCCGGACATTATGAACGGCTCCCGCAAAAAACGTATTGCCACAGGTTCCGGTACCCAGATTCAGGACATCAATCGCCTGATCAAGCAGCACAAGCAGATGAGCAAAATGATGAAGAAAGTCACCAAAAAAGGCGGCCTGACCAAGCTGATGCGCGGTCTGGGCGGCATGAAAGGTCAGATGCCCGGTGGCATGGGTGGAATGTTACCTCCCGGTGGCGGGAAGAAGTTCCCTTTCTAACTCTTTCTGAACCAAAGCATGACCAGCTTGCCTGAGGCAGGCTGGCCATTTAATCCGCATCACGTGCATTTTATTACACCCGGCCAAGCCTGCTTTCTTGCCAGTCTGACCCACAGAGCATGCCCTGCCCCCTCACCATGAGAGTGTCCACAGCAAGATAAGTGTCAAGCATATTGTCAGCAGGACGGTTATTCCTTAGAATATGCGCCCTTCATGGCTCACTGTCAGTGTTCCATGAGGCTGGAGGCTTCCGAGCCCTCAGAGACAAGCGTTGCCGGACATCACGATTACAGGAAATTATTCCATGGTAACAATTCGTTTAGCTCGCGGCGGTTCCAAAAAGCGTCCGTTCTACCACCTGACTGTTGCTGACAGCCGTAAGGCTCAAGGTGGCCGTTTCATCGAGCGTGTAGGTTTCTTCAACCCTACAGCCCGTGGTCAGGAAGAACGTCTGCGTGTGGATCAGGAGCGTGTTGAGTTCTGGCTGGGCCAGGGCGCTACCGTATCCGACCGCGTTAGCAAGCTGCTGAAAGAATCCAAAGCAGCCTGAGGTCAGGTTTGAACCACCATGAGCCGTGTAGAGCAGCCGAGAGCTGTTTAAGAGCCATGAGCCGTTTAACCATCACCTCAAAAAGGAACAGAACCAGTGAATAAAGCATCAGCAACCGCTCAACCCAAACAGGTTGTCCTCGGAAGTATTACTGGTGTGTACGGAGTAAAAGGCTGGGTAAAAGTGTATTCACACACCAACCCCATGACCAACATTCTGAACTACAAACACTGGATTTTGCGCCAGGATGGTCGCCAGCGGACCATTGAAGTCGATCAGGGACGCCGTCAGGGCAAGGGTCTGGTCGCACACATCGCCGGATGCGATGACCGGGATATCGCCCGCCAGTTTACTGGTGCGGAAATCCTGATCGCTGAAAGCGAACTGCCCCCGCTGGCTGATGACGAGATTTATTGGCATCAGCTTGAAGGTCTGGAAGTGAAAACCGCTGACGAAGCGGGCAAGGAACTTCTGCTGGGCAAAGCCAGCCATCTGATGGAAACAGGAGCCAACGACGTACTGGTCATCAAAGCCTGTAAGGGCAGCATTGACCGACGCGAGCGGCTGGTACCCTGGTTACCGGATCAGGTGATTCTGGAAGTGAATCCGGAAGCAGGGTTCATTCGGATTGACTGGGATCCGGAATTTTAACCGTTATGAGTGAAACTGACATGGACAGCCCTGAGCTGAAAGGCCCGGAGCCTGCGAACAGCCCTGAGCCGTTAAGCAGCCCTGAGCCGTTAAACAGCCATGAACATTCACCCATAACAGCAGATATGTGGTTCGGCGTTGTAACCCTCTTCCCGGAAATGTTTCGGGCCATTACTGATCACGGCATATCCGGCCGGGCTGTAAAGGAGGGGATCGTCTCAGTGAAAACCTGGAACCCCAGAGACTTCACTCACGACAAACACCGAACTGTGGATGACCGACCTTACGGCGGTGGTCCCGGCATGTTGATGAAAATTCAACCTCTGCGTGACGCCATCCATGCAGCCAAAAAAGCTGCTGGAACCGATGCCACGGTAGTATACCTGTCTCCCCAGGGACGCCTGCTTGATCAGGCCGGGGTTCAGGAGCTGGCCGCCAAAAAACGGCTTATTCTGGTATCGGGGCGGTATGAAGGTATTGATGAGCGTGTAATCAACGAAGAAGTCGACGAGGAATGGTCGATCGGTGATTACGTGTTAAGTGGTGGCGAACTCGCCTCCATGACTCTGATTGATGCAGTTTCACGCTTTGTACCGGGCACCCTGGGTCACAAGGATTCCGCACTAGAGGACTCCTTTGCTGATGGCCTGCTGGATTGTCCGCACTATACCCGCCCCGAAATTTTCAAGGGGCAGAAAGTGCCGGAAGTCCTGTTGTCTGGGGATCATGCAAAAATTCGTGCATGGCGCCTCAAACAAGCACTGGGCAGAACCTGGTTGAGAAGACCGGACCTGTTGCAAGACAGGAAACTGACCCGCGAAGAGGAAAAACTGTTGTCTGAATTTATTCAGGAACATCCTTCTTCGGATAGCCGCAGCAAGGCAGACTCGACGAGCGGAACACTTGACTAACGGGAGCAAAATTTAAAATGAGCAAGAACAGAATCATTGAAGCGCTCGAACAAGAGCAGATGACCAAAGAAATCCCGAGCTTCGGCCCTGGTGACACCTTGGTTGTACAAGTTAAGGTTAAAGAAGGCAACCGTGAGCGTCTGCAGGCGTTCGAAGGTGTCTGCATTGCCAAGCGTAATCGTGGCCTGAACTCCGCTTTCACCGTTCGCAAGATTTCCAGCGGTGTTGGCGTTGAGCGTGTTTTCCAGACATACAGCCCCCTGATCGCTTCTATCAATGTGAAGCGCCGCGGTGACGTACGTCAAGCCAAGCTCTACTACCTGCGTGCTCTGAGCGGTAAAGCAGCTCGTATCAAGGAAAAGCTCAACTAAGAGTCGTTTTCGCATCTCGCGAAAAGGACTCTTCAGGGTTCTCCAAAACCCGGAGCAAGACGCTCAGGGTAATATAAGTTCTGACAATCCGGCAACCTTGTCAGTCCATAAGAAAAGCGACGAAAGTCGCTTTTTTTTATGATTTAAAAACAGAAAACAGTTCTATCTACAAGCTTTTATTGTTTTCTTTACGACCCCCTCTTATACCGCAATAATAGGGGCATAGACCCCATATACAGATAATAATGACCGACACCCTAACAGAACTGTTTCTCAATCATCTCTGGCTTGAGAAAGGCCTTAGCGAAAACACCCGCTCGGCCTATAAACACGATATAGAACAGTTCTCTGCCTGGCTTGCCCAGAACCAGCTCACAATCGAGAAATCATCGACTTCGGACCTGACCGACTATCTGACCTGGCGACACACACAAAACTTTCGACCCAGCTCGACAGCCAGAGCATTATCCAGCCTACGCGGCTATTATCGTTACCTGCTAAGAGAAGACAGGGTCAATCGGGACATTACTCAAACTATTGAGATGCCCAAACAGGGTCGGCCACTACCCAAATCCCTGACAGAAGCTGACGTTGAAAACCTTCTCGCTGCGCCTGATCTTGATACTGAAATAGGTATGAGAGATCGGTGCATGCTCGAGCTACTCTACGCTTGCGGGCTCAGGGTATCGGAGCTGGTCAACCTCAGCCTGAATCAAATTAATCAAAGACAGGGCATCGTCCGCATTCAGGGCAAGGGGGATAAAGAGAGACTGGTACCTATGGGTGAAGAAGCCCTGAACTGGCTTCACCGTTACCTGAAAGAAAGCAGACCCTCTCTGATCAGCGACCCTGAGAATCGAGTACTGTTTCCCGGCCGAAACGGCAACCCGATGACGCGTCAGACATTTTGGCACAGGATCAAACAACATGCTTTCACAGCCAACATTCAGAGCACGGTTTCACCCCACGTTCTACGACACGCCTTTGCTACTCATCTGTTAAATCACGGAGCCGACCTTCGGGTAGTCCAGCTTCTCCTCGGACACAGCGATCTTTCAACCACCCAGATATATACCCACATTGCCCGGCAACGGTTGCATGAACTGCATGAATCTCACCACCCCAGAGGCTGAATCTATCTTCAGCCTTTCTTAGCAAAATAAATACAACGGCAACCACCCCTTAATTCATATAAACTATGTTTGTCGTTAATTTTAAAGTTTCTTTTGAAATCAGCCATACTCACATGAATGGATCAAATCAAGTAACATGTAATCCATACTTTATGTTGTTAAAATTTACTTTTTAATTAACTTAAAAAATAATCATCAAACATTTGAACGCCAAAACACAAGATTAATTTTTCATTAACCTAACTCAATAAAAAATCAGTTAATTCGATACATACATACATTTTCATTTATAAACTCGGCACAAAAATCCAGATTAACAATGGAAAAACTGATACCAGCCACATCAGATCTGAAATACCAAAAGATTTCAAGCATTTAAAAAGCAGCTGCTTTTTATAACAATCAAAAGACATCAGCCTTTTGATTAAACAGTAAGGGTTAATATCTGAAAACATTGAAAAGGCTTGCATTTTGAACTTACCGGACCCCATCAGGCTCTATCCGGGACCCTGGGCAGTTGTAGCACTTTTTATAGCAATGTCGCTTTTCCCTTCTGCCGTCATATCAACAGCTCAGGCGTCCGACAAATATGAAAAGTTAGCTAATATGTGTCGTGCCTGTCATGGTCAGGATGGCAGTAATGAGTTCAATACCATCCCGAATCTCAAGTGGCAGAATCGAGATTACCTCATAACTCAATTAAGAGCTTTCAAAAGTGGAAAACGACAGGACATCACCATGACCAAAGTTGCCCAGCTGCTCAGCGAAGAAGACATGTTGCGCCTTGCTGACTTTTTCTATGAAGGCAAAAAACCGTGAGTCGGCATACAGCCTTGAGCTTATGTACAACCTCTGCAATCTGAACAAAACGGCTGCATGCCAAAAGGTTAACCGGATACCAAATAATGAACAGAAGAAATTTTCTGCAGCATGCACTGACCGCATCCGCTGCTTCTATCTTGCCTGTAAGATGGGTATTTGCTGAAAAACGCCCTTCAGGTCTGAAACCTGTTGATATCTCCACAATGAAATGGACCAAGGCAGAAGATCTGCCTGATTATTACACGATCCTGAACACCAACCCATTGAATGCCCATCCCGCTGAACACCTGCTGGACCCGGCCATCACACCGGCAAACGTATCATTCGTACGCTGGAATGGTTCGATGCCGGATTTTGACAAGATAGACCCGAAGACCTGGACTCTTACTGTCGACGGCGAATCAGTCGTCAAATCCAGGACATACACCATCAATGAGCTCAAGAGCAAGTTCAAACACCGCACACAGAATCTGGTTCTGGAATGTGGCGGCAACAGCCGTAAAAACTTTTTCCCCGGCACCAAAGGTAACCAATGGAATAACGCAGCTGTTTACTGCTCAGAATGGACCGGTGTCCTGCTTAGCGACGTACTAAAAGACTGCGGAGTGAAAGACGACGCAGTTTACATCGGTCACCACGGCATTGATAAACATTTGAGCGGCAAAGGCCCTGCCATTTCCCGCGGTGTTCCTATTGAAGCAGCTATGAATGATAACGCTCTGGTCGCCTGGGCCATGAACGGTGATGATATTCCATTTCGCCATGGCTACCCTCTGCGTATTGTCTTTGCTGGCCGTCCGGCCTCCGTATCCCAGAAGGCGGCCACCGGCATTAGCATTCGAAACAAGGTTCATGATGGCACCAAAATGGAAGCGCCTGCCTACCAGGTGCCCAAGTATCCTATAGCACCCGGAGAGAAAGTGCCCAATGAGGACTTTGAAATCATTGAAGAAATGATCGTCAAGTCCTTGATCACATTCCCGCAGACCGGGGTTGAACTGCCATTGGGTAAAACTCAGGAAGTCAGGGGTCACGCCTGGGCTGGTTTGCGAGAAGTCGTCAAAGTTGAAGTAAGTTATGACTATGGTACTCGCTGGCATGAAGCCGAATTGAGACAACCAGTCAACAAGGGGGCCTGGCAACAGTGGCGTATCAATCTGAATCTGCCAAGGCAGGGTTACTATGAAATCTGGGCCAAAGCCACCGACAGTAAAGGGGATTCCCAGCCTGTGGTGCAACCCCAGTGGAACCCAAAGGGCTATCTCTTTAATGGCTGCCACCGGATTGCAGTGAGGGTTGCCTGATGTCGGGCTTCAGGCACCTCAGAATATTGCTGGTCTCTGCGTTATTTTCCGGAGCAGCTACGGCCGCATCTGATGAAGCGCCAAAAAAAGAATACCCCATTGACCCCAAATCCGGACTGAAAATGGCTCCGGGCTGGGAGATGGTTAACGCCCAGTGCAACGCCTGCCATAGCAGTCTTATTGTCAGTCAGCATAGTGGCGACAAAAACGCCTGGCGTGAGACCCTGCAGTGGATGATAGATACCCAGGGACTCTGGGATCTTTCTGAAACCTGGGAGCCGATCCTGGACTATCTCAGCACCCACTATGGTGTTTCAGATATTGATATGAAGACTTTTCGAAGACTACCCCTTGACCCAGCCTCAATGCCTCCACCCAGAAAGTAAGGACCCAACATGTTGAAATCTATTGCTATACCCGTTGCAGCCATAGTAGGTGAATTACTATCAGCAATGCCAGCTCAGGCAGAAAACTCGCTAAAACCAGACCTGCTCAATGGCGAGCAACTGGCCAGGCGGATGCCTATATGCAGGCCACAGCCGGCCAACTCTCTGAACAGGACATTATCGATGTTGCCGCCTACTACGGCTCCCTTCAGCCTGATAACCTGAAGAGCAAAGCCGAAAAGGCATTGAGCCATTAAATTCGCTCCCTCTGACAATTAACGCTCAATCTCCGGGCAAACTGAATTTTATCATCGACGGCAGATTAAACTGACAAACACGATATAGAGTCTAAACTTCTGCTCCAGAATCTACGATCTTATTGGCAGTAGCTGCCTGACTTGCTACACACTGCCGTTCAAGAAAAAAACAATACCCAAGAGGATGACTCATGCGTCTATGTACCCTGATTTTCACTGCCAGTTTGGCGATGGCAAACTTTTTGCCTACTGCACAAGCAGCAGATCAAGCCACTGAAGAGGTCCAAAGTACCATTGCCGACGAACTGAAAGCTCTGGACCCCAACATTCCTATTACAAGTATTGAAAAAAGTGATTGGGAAGGCGTATTCAAGGTATTTCTGAAAGGCGGCAGTGTGATCTATACCAATAAAACCGGCAAACTGCTACTGCGTGGCGACATGCTGGAAATCAGAGATGGCCAGATCATCAACTTGACTGAAGAGATCCGTAATAAAGCCGTGGCCGATCAATTGAAAACGCTGAATAAAGAAGATCAGGTTGTCTTTTCACCCGAGGGAGAGACCAAAGGCGTTATTTATGCCTTTACAGATGTGGACTGTGGCTACTGCCGCAAGCTCCATCAGGAACTGCCAGAACTCAATAACATGGGCATAGAAGTCCGTTATCTGGCCTTCCCCAGAGGCGGCGTAAAATCCCCTGCCTACGCCAAAATGGTGGAAGCCTGGTGCTCACCCGATCGAAAACAAGCCCTTTCAGAGCTGAAAAACGGCAAAGACATTTCCAGCCATGCCTCCAAAGAGGACAAAGAAAAAAACCAATGCGAAGTTCTGGTTGATGAGCAATTAAAGCTGGGCCTGACTCTTGGCGTAAGTGGAACTCCCGCTCTATTCCTTGAGAGCGGCAAAGCCATACCCGGCTACCGCCCAGCCGCAGGGATTGCCAGAATGATGGGAATCACACCTCCCCCCGCTGTTGAACCCGCCCCTGCCGCTGAAGCTTCTGATTCCAAAAAATAGAGAACAGCAGGGTATGGACCTGCTCCGTATTACCCGTTTCCACTCAGCATAAGATCAGCGAACAACCATACGGCTCCATCCAATCTCCATCCAAACTTTTAAAGGTCACTGCGCTCCCAACGAGGGGCTATGGATGGAGAATTTCGCGAGTTTAGTTAAAAGAAAACCGGAAAGAGGCTTCCAGACTGTCAAGAAAGAACCTTGCTAGTGCTATCGTTCAGGACTGCAGTACCGTTATGGCTGAGCATTTCTAATGCTCTGACACATAGCTTCCGACCGTCGACAATAATGGCGAAAAGCCCCAAACAGTTCAGGCAGACTATCGCTCTCAAGGCCGGTTTGTGGCTATAATCCCCGATCCATTGATAAAAACCAGAGTGCTTTCTGTTTCTGAAAGCCGTCGACACAGACAGTGAGTTGAGATCAGCTCACGGGGGATAACAGTTTGAAACCGGTCAAAGTAGGAATATGTGGCCTGGGTACCGTCGGCAGCGGTACGTTTAATGTACTGACACGCAATGCCATTAACATTGCTGCACGAACTGGCAGACCCATCACTGTAGAGCAGATTGGTGCCCGTCGGGACAACCCCGCTGCTGATACCTCGACCACCCGGGTTACCCGTGACATTTTTGATGTCGCCCGTAATCCTGAAGTGGACATTCTGGTTGAAACCATTGGCGGATACGACGTTGCCAAGGAACTCATTCTCACAGCGATCCAACACGGCAAGCACGTTGTCACGGCCAACAAAGCCCTGATAGCCGAACATGGCAATGAGATTTTTCAGGCTGCCCGTGAAAAAAATGTCGTGGTTGCCTATGAAGCGGCAGTGGCAGGTGGAATCCCGGTCATTAAGTGCCTGAGAGAGGGTCTGGCAGGCAACCGGATTAACTGGCTGGCGGGCATTATCAATGGAACAGGTAATTTTATTCTAACTGAAATGGGCGACAAGAATCGTTCATTTGAAGAAGTACTTGCTGAAGCCCAGGCGCTGGGATATGCAGAAGCGGACCCCACCTTTGATGTAGAGGGTATTGATGCCTGCCATAAACTCACCATAATGGCTTCAATAGCCTTTGGTATTCCCCTGAACTTTGAGCGTGCCTATACAGAAGGTATCAGCCGCGTAACCCCGGCAGATATTCAATATGCGCAAGAGCTGGGCTATAGAATCAAACATCTGGGCATTGCCCGACAGAGTATTGAAGGCGTTGAACTCAGGGTTCACCCGACCTTGATTCCCGCTTCCCGTCCACTAGCCAATATCAACGGAGTATTGAACTCTGTTGTAATCAATGCTGATGCCATCGGTGAAACCATGATGGTAGGGCCCGGTGCTGGTGCCGAACCGACAGCCTCTTCCGTTGTTGCTGACATCATGGACATTGCCAGAGCATTAGCAGCGCCCGAAGCAACCCCTAACCCGCTGGGCTTTTCTGAAGAGGCGTTAAAAAGCACTCCGGTTCTGTCCATTGGTGAAACTCTGAGCCCCAACTACCTGCGCATCCATGCTGACGACCACCCAGGTGTCATGAATGCCATTACCCAAATTTTCAGTGACCACGGGATCAATATTGACGCCATCACCCAAAAAGCGATCCGTGAAAGCGATGGCTTCGCTGATATTGTCATCCTGACTCAAACCATCAAAGAGTCGGCACTGGATAAAGCCATTGTTGAAATTGAAGACCTGATCGATATCCAGGCCCCTGTTACACGCATTCGTGTTGAGACAATGGCCTGAAAACTGTCATTTGTCAGACAGATTCAGATTGAATTCCTGAGCGTATAAACCCCAGGGTTTATGCAAAAGAGTGAGGCTGAAGTCTTACTCTTCATGGCATAACAGCCATGAACTCACAAACAATAGATGGAATAGACCGTGAAATACATCAGTACCCGGGGACAGGGTGGAGAAAAAAGTTTTCAGGAAGTACTTCTGGCCGGGCTGGCCGAAGACGGTGGCTTGTATATCCCTGCCGAACTGCCCCAGTTTGATCAAGACAAAATTCGCTCACTAAGAGGCCTGCCCTACAACGAACTGGCCTTTGAAGTCATCAAACCATTTGTGGCGGGTGAGATTCCTGACGACAAACTGAAGGAAATGATAGACGACAGCTATGCAACGTTTGCCCATGAAGCGGTTGCACCGTTAATTCAACTGAAAAGTCACCAGTGGGTTATGGAACTGTTCCATGGCCCGACCCTGGCTTTTAAAGATTTTGCCCTGCAGCTGCTGGGCCGATTACTGGACTACACTCTCACCGAGAGAGGTGAACGAGCTGTTGTTCTCGGCGCCACCTCCGGTGACACTGGCTCAGCAGCTATTGAAGGTTGTCGACACAGTGAAGCACTGGATATTTTTATCCTGCATCCCTACCAGAGAGTCTCTGAAGTCCAGAGACGACAAATGACTACTGTTTTAGATAGCAACGTTAACAACATCGCTGTTCAGGGTAACTTTGATGATTGTCAGGCCATGGTCAAACAGTGCTTTGCCGATCAATCTTTCCTGCCAGATTCATCAGAAAAAAACTCGTCCGGAAAAAAGACTCGCCTGGTGGCTGTCAACTCTATCAACTGGGCCCGCATCATGGCTCAGGTGGTTTACTACTTCCATGCAGCGCTGGAGTTGGGTGGCCCGGACAGAGAAGTTTCCTTTTCGGTACCCACCGGCAACTTCGGTGACATCTACGCGGGTTATATTGCCCGTGGTATGGGACTGCCAGTCAATAAACTGATTGTTGCCACCAACCGTAACGACATTCTGCACCGCTTTTTCCAGAGCAACGACTATAGCAGGCAAGGCCTGGAACACACCCTGTCGCCTAGCATGGATATCATGGTCTCAAGCAACTTTGAACGCCTGCTGTTCGACCTTCAGGATCGGGATGGCAATGCCCTTGCCAAACAGATGGCAGACTTCGAAAAAACTGGCAAGCTGGTAGTTTCACAACAGCGCTGGCAGAAGATCCGGGAGTTATTCGACAGCAGTCGTAGTGCTGATCAGGACACCTGCGATGCCATCAAAGACCTGTTTGATCGCACTGAATATTTAGCCGACCCTCATACCGTTATCGGTATCAGAGCGCTGGAAGAAGTTGACACAGACAGCCGTATTCCCAATGTTGTTCTGGCAACAGCTCACCCGGTGAAGTTCCCCGAAGCCATTGAAAAAGCCGGTCTTGATGCTCCGGTACTGCCTCATCACCTGAGGGACCTTCCAGAGCGTGAAGAGCGTTATGAGGTGCTGGATAACGACCTGAACACTGTGAAAAGTTATATTCAGAGTCATCTGACTCGATAAATCTTTGCGCAGGCAGCGTATCCCATGTTGCTGCCTGCTCTCATTTACCGCAATAACGATCCTGTGCTCCGTTCCTCTCTGTGATAGAGTAAGTCGATACTTTTTTACTGCAGATAATCCAGAACTGTCATGCCGCTTCAGATCATTAGACGCACCAGCAACCCCTACCCATTAACTGATGGCATCCACCCCCTTCTCGCCCGTATATACAGTGCCCGGGGCATCAATCACCCTTCAGAAATCAGCCGCCAGCTAAAGGGTCTTCAGAGCTATAAAAGTCTCAAGGACATCGAAAAAGCAGCCAGTCTTCTGGCCGACGCTGTCTGTAAGCAGCAGCGTGTTTTAATCGTCGGAGACTTTGATTGCGACGGAGCCACCAGCAGTGCACTGGGTGTTCTGGCCTTAAGGCAGATGGGCGGAATAGCAGATTACCTGGTGCCTAACCGTTTTGAGTACGGTTATGGCCTGACACCGGAGATTGTTCAGGTCGCCAGACAATACCAGCCAGACGTTCTGGTCACCGTCGACAATGGTATCTCCAGCGTAGACGGCGTAGCAGCAGCAAAATCCCAAGGCTGGAAAGTCATCGTTACGGATCACCATCTGGCCGGCGAACAGATTCCAGAAGCAGACGCCATCGTCAACCCCAATCAGCCAGACTGTCCTTTCAACGGTAAAAACACCGCCGGGGTGGGCATTATTTTTTACGTTATCTGCGCCCTGAGAACCGAGTTGCGCAGACGGGGCTGGTTTGAAGGAAAAACCGAGTTCAACCCTTTTCAGTTACTGGATCTCGTTGCATTGGGAACGATTGCTGACGTTGTCAGTCTGGACGCCAACAACCGCATTCTGGCCTATCAGGGTCTGGCAAGAATTCGTGCAGGACATTGTCGTCCGGGGATTCAGGCACTGATTGAGATCTCAGGCCGACAGCAGTCCCGCCTGACCTCTTCCGACCTGGGGTTTGCCCTGGGACCTCGCCTGAATGCAGCAGGACGTCTGGATGATATGTCCACCGGTATTGAATTATTACTGACAGAGCGCATCGAAACGGCACGGGAACTGGCCGCTGAGCTGGATGGCCTCAACCGGGACAGAAAAGAGATTGAAGCGGGAATGCAAGTCGAGGCCATGAGCCACCTGTCCAGTTTGGAACTGGATAAGCATTCCGACTTACCCTGGGGCGTCAGTCTTTTTCGGGAAGGCTGGCATCAGGGTGTCGTAGGGATTCTGGCCTCAAGGGTGAAAGAGAAATTGCACCGCCCGGTGATTGCCTTTGCAGAAGCCGATAATGGCGAAATCAAAGGTTCAGCAAGGTCCATAAAAGGTCTGCACATGCGTGATGCTCTGGACAGTGTTGCCCGGGAAAACCCGGGGCTGATCATCAAATTCGGCGGCCATGCCATGGCGGCAGGTCTGAGCATTTATAAAGAAGATTTTGAAGCATTCTCAGCGGCCTTTGACCGTATTGTTAAGCAGGAGCTCTCTTCTGAGCAGCTTGAAGCAGAAATCCATACCGATGGTGAACTGGGTGCCTCTGAACTGACTATGGATACAGCTCAACTGTTACGAGATAGTGGGCCATGGGGACAGAATTTTCCGGAGCCTTCCTTCGACGGTCGCTTTCAGATCATTCAGCAGAGACTGGTAGGCCAAAAACATCTGAAGATGGTGCTTAAGCTGCCTTCCTCAGAATATTATGTCGATGCCATTGCCTTTAACATTGACCCCGGTCAATGGCCAAACCAGAACATAAAAACAGTTAATGTGGTTTATAAACTGGACATCAACGAATTTCGAGGCCAGCAGAGCCTGCAGTTGATCGTTGATCACCTGGAATCAGCCTGAGCCTCCAAGGTAGAGAGGGTATTGCAAATTAGTGAGCTTTATGGTGCTGACAGCAGGGAGGCCGCTCTGTCATTGTTCTTTGCAGATTTCTCAACTACTTTAGTGGCTATACCACTGTTTCCTGAAGACACAAAAAAAATGACTGAGTCCCGAATTTCCGGTATTGCTGCCCCTCTTATTGTTTTAATCGTTTCATTAGGTCTATTGGTTCCGGGAATCACCCAACCCCTGATCACGCTTCAGGCAGATATGAGCCAACAGGTCTTGGTCATAGAAGGTCAGAAAATTATGGAACAACAGTCCATTCACCCTGCCCTGCTGGCCATGGCCAACCAGTTTCTCTCTAATCTGAAGATGGATGGCCAGAGCCGGATTTATGACAAAACCCGAAGCATTCTCGGCACTGCCAGTGACCTCTGGAATTTTGGCTACAAGTTTGTAGCCATTCTGATCCTGACCTTCAGTGTCCTGATCCCTGCCATTAAAAGTTTACTTTTGCTGGCGTCCTGTCATCCCTCATCACGAAGGGTCGCACTTAAAGTAAATGCTGTGCTCGGTAAATGGTCTATGGCGGATGTGTTCGCAATGGGGGTTATAGTCGCCATGCTGGCCGCCAATGCCAATACTTCAGAAAGCGCTCTGTTGAGCTTTCAGGCAGAGCTGCATTGTGGATTTTATTTGTTTGTCGCCTACTGTCTGGTTTCAGGATTGGCAGGGCAGTTGTTGTTGAAAAATGGGTGCTTGAAGGATGGGTGTTTGAAAGAAGAATCATTGAAAGAGCAGTGATACAACTGCTCAATCTTCCATCTCACTCACCTGAAGCTCCAGAGCATCAATTGAAATTTTAATCTCAGCCAGACAGATGATCAGGGAAATCAGTAAAGCCAACAAGCTGATGCCAAAAATGATGAAACCCACCTGATATTGACCCAGATGAAGAAGAAACATAACCAAAACACAGCAGATAAAGCTGACAATACCAGCCCCCTGCATGTGCTTGATGAGTATCATTCGTCGTCTAAGGTTTTCCATCTGGCCTTTGATGTGAGGGTTGTCGGGATGCTTCTTAAACTCACCGTGAAGGTTTCTGATCAATGAAGCCAGAGCCAGAAACTTGTTGGTATAGGAAAGAAATAACAGAGAAATAGCCGGAAACAGCAAAGCGGGAGTTGTTAGATTCAGCTCCATAGGACCTTATCTGAAATGACATGTTAAGGGGTGTCATATTATATCCTTCTGCCCCTGCGTTCAAACAGCTCTAACTGCTGCATCTGCCCGGAGGTTCTCAAGTCCAGCAGCCTTACTCCCACCCCGAGTAGACGTACAGGCTTATTTCCCCTCTGCCAGGCTCGAATCACTAATGACTGAAAGTGTGCTTCCGGTGTTTGATCATCCCACTCTATCATTTCCTCAAGTGTCGTCTGGGTGAAATCATTGAACTTTACTTTTACAAACCGCTTGGTGACCGAATATTCATTCCTGATTGCCTGAAAACGTTGCGACAGATCCTCGATCAGGGGTTTAACCTGAGTCAGTATTGACTGCTCATCGTGCAAATCTTCATCAAAAGTATGTTCAACAGATAACGACTTCCGCCTTCTATCCAGCTCCAGCGCACGATCATCCACACCTCTGGACAGCTCCCAGAGGCGTTCGCCAAAACTGCCAAACCAACGACATAACTCAACCGGAGAGTATTGCCGCAACATGCCACAGGTCATAATCCCTTTGTTATGGAGCTTTTGAGCAGTCACCTTACCCACACCGTGTATCTTCTCAACGGGCAATTCAAAAACAAAATCCCGGACCTGATCGGGCGTGATCACACAAAGACCGTTTGGCTTGTTCCAGTCCGATGCCACCTTGGCCAGAAATTTGTTAGGGGCCACACCAACAGAAACATTGATGCCCACCTCTTCACAGACAGACTGCATGATTTCCCGGGCCATAAGTGTGCCACTGCCTCGACATTGACTGGATTGGGAAACATCCAGATAGGCCTCATCCAGCGACAGGGGTTCAATCATCTCAGTGTAACGATGAAAAATGGCATGCATTTGCCTTGAGGCGGCTTTATAGACATCAAACCGGGCGGGCAAAATAATCAACTCAGGGCAGAGTCTGAGTGCTCGATAAGAGGCCATAGCAGAATGCACGCCCGACTTGCGAGCTTCATAACTGCATGTGGCTATCACTCCCCGACGCTCGGCCTTCCCCCCCACAGCAAAGGCTTTGCCTGTTAAAGCAGGATCATCCCTCTCCTCTACAGAACAGTAGAAGGCATCTGCATCAACATGGAGAATTTTTCTCTGAACGGATTCATTCGGTTCCGGCATAGTGTGATTGGAAAATTTAGCGGAAATTATTGCACCAGCCTGTTAAGACTAACGATAGGAGAAATAGGAAACAATGATTTTTTACTGTTTTTTTATACAGCCCCATTTCTTACACTGCCCATTCACCCAAAAAGATAAAGCGCAACCCCGAATATCTACGTATTTTCAATCAGTTGATAAAATCGTCAAATCGCACTCCGTTTATATGCCCTCTCGGGGTCTGATGTCAAAAGAAGCGTCTCAACCAGCCTGGCAATCGGTTTGGGCGCGCTCACGGTCAAAAGATTAAGGCTTGAATATGCGCTTAACGGTGTTTAATACGCCGATCATCAGTTATCTGTTAAAGGCTCTGGCCAAAATGTGCCTGTTGATTTCCGGCTGGAAGGTCGAAGGTAACCAGCCCCGAGTACCCCGCTACATTCTGGTGGCCGCCCCCCATACCAGTAAATGGGACTTTTTTATCGGTATGGCCGTTGGCCTGAGCCACGGGATAGAAGCACACTGGCTGGGTAAATCCAGCCTTTTCCGGAGACCTCTAGGTTCTGTGATGCGCTGGCTGGGAGGGATACCGGTTGACCGGGACCGAAGGGGCAGTCTGGTAGATCAGAGTATCTGCTGTTTTAAAGGCAACAAACAACTGGGTCTGATCATTTGTCCTGAAGGCACTCGCTCTAAAGGTGATCGCTGGAGAACCGGTTTTTATCACATTGCCAGAGGGGCAGAAGTGCCAATCATTCTGGCCTATATGGACTTCCGGAAGAAAAAAGCCGGCTTTGGCCCCACCATCAAGCCCGGATGCAGCATGAAAAAAGATCTGGCTGAAATTCAGGCCTTTTATGACAAAAAGCAGGGAAAACACCCAAACTGTTTCAGCCCGGTTTTATAGCAGAATATAACATTCACATGCTGGTTTACTTTGAGTAACATTAAACGATGGAGTCGGCCATTATCCGCGAAAAACAGCTGAAGAAATGAAATCACCGGTAGAAGTCAGGAAATGCGACAATGTTTATACTGATCGACGTTGTCAGAATAAATCCGACCTGATTCGCAGATTACATTAAATATTGACAAACTGCGTAATTTCTGAGGATTGCCGAATCGACAAAAGCCTCATTATTTTTAAGGCGGGGAGAAGAAAACTCGAAAGCACGAGCATTATGTTCAATCAAGTCCAGCATATATTCGCGATCATTAAACAACGTTTTACTGGCGTATCCTAAGTAAACAATACTATGATTCATCAAACTTTTAATAATGTTTTTGTCGCCTCGGATTCTTTCACTAGCATACTTCAGAGCTTTTGGGCGCTTCGCGATAACGGCAGTGACAACCTCATCATAATCCGGAATTTCCGGGCTGACGTCTTGCATAGAACGGCTACGCCGAGTGACTGCGGCTATGATGACATCTTTATCACCCTTGAGTTCTTGACCTACATATTTCAGATCAATTGGATGTGCTGCAATGGCTTCTAATACAAGCTCTTTATCATTTCGAACCTGTTGACTGACATAATTCAGCCCGTCCTTCACCAAGGCTTTCCTGACCTTTTCTTTAATATCCGAAAACGACTGAGCCGGTGGAATATCAAACGTCAGTGTGTAATCACGTGATGGTTTGATAATGAAGTATTGACCTTTCAAATGGAGATAAAAATCCTCAAACGGTGGAATAGAGTAATTGGGATCTGCCAATAAAAAATGATGTAAGAGCTCCTTGCGAATGCTCTCATTCATCTCTTCACTCATTAACATTTCCCGCAGACTAACCTCCGGTTTTTCCCTGAAATATACTGAAGACCGACACTCCCCTAACCGCTCAGCGTAAAAAACAAACTGTTGAAGATGGCTACTTAATAACTGGCAGCATGCGGGACTAATACGGTAATCCCTCAGATAAAACATTGAGAAAAGACAATGCTGAAAGGTGAATCTATCAGCATCTGTCACAACATCGGGATTAAGACGTTGTTCAAGCAAGTTAAAATCCCAATGAGATTCTTCAAAAATGTCTGCGTTCTCAAAGAAGATATCAAGATCACAGATAGTCTCTAACACAATCATCAGTTTTTCAAAGGCATCCTGCATGTGTGGACTTGATTTCATTCGGGAGCATTCGACGATAATTTGACCGGCTGCAGCGTTGCAACGTACCTTCATGCTATCCGCATTTTCATCCAGTTCGATCGCTTTCAGTAATTGCACCAGAAACCACATACGCTTTGACTTGCCGTCTTTATGAATGCCATAAGGTTGATCAAACTGGTCAGAAAATTTTAGTCGTAAGGTTCGTTCTTTACCCCCCTCTGCCTGTTCAAGTAATTCGACGAGGCCAACGTGATTGCCCAATTCCAGGTTAACCATCAAGGCATCATCCATACTGACGACAGTCCCTGAGAGCTCTAATGCTTGCATGCATGCTTTGCCGGATGGCGTCAATAGTGATGCTTTTTCACCCTTAGCACCCGGGGTCGTGCAATCAACGTAGGTGATCTTCTTTTCCTGAAAAAACTGCCCCTGACCCGAGGCCAGAGTGACCGGTGCCAGTGCCTCCACAAAACGCTTATGCAGGGCAAAAATCAAGTCATGAACACTACGGACCTGCTCAGCCTCACGGAAGTGGAGTGCCTGAAGAGAGGATTGTAACTGATGGCAGGCGGTCACCCACTGACAGAACGCTCCCTGAAATATCAGCCCTTTTTCAGCGGTCTGCATTGGCAGAATGATACTTTCTAACCCGGATCGTACGGTTTCTTTCAGCATCTCTAGCCGGTTGTTCAGTACTGGTAATTCTCTTCGAAATAGCTTGACCTGGGGTGAACGCCTTCTGCTCGCCAGCCGCAAGAAGGCCAGGTAACCCTCCAACATTGCCTGAGCCCCATAAATCAGAAGATTAACGCTATCCTCGATCCCAGCCAGTAGCTTTGATCGTTGTGATGACATGCTCAGTTTTATCGGGTTTGCCAGACAATCCAGTCCACCGCCGGGGCCAAAAAGTGCCAACAGACGGGCATTTTGATCGGTGAGCCATTGAAAACCACTGGCGACGTGATGGAATGTGGCTTCAGGGGGAGACAAATCATCCCGTGACGGGAGGGCTTTAGCTAACGGAACATCAGAAACCGCAGAAGACAGGCTTATGTGCCTGACCAGTTTCCCGGTAAGATCACCGGCAACAATAAAGGCACCGGGCTTACCGTTGAAGCGGGCGCAGGCCAGTGTTGCCTGTTGGCCATCCTGAGTGGCCAAGGCCGCAAACTGTTCACCGGCCAGCATCAGGGTTTTTTCTTCCTGTCTCATCAGGATCGCGGCATGATCATTAAATCCTGCTTCGGCCAGGACAAAACCTCCTGCCCACCTCAGGAACTCAGGCTCAAGCATCCACTCTTCAACGTGGTGAGCCAAGACAATGGCACCCTCTGGCATACTGCCTGCTTCTCGATTTTTGGCCAACCAGATGGATCCGGTGCAATAGCCTTCACTGATCCCCTCACCAATGGCAAGAGTCTCTTCGGGTATAAACATGGCAAAATCCATGCCGCCAGAGAGTCTGGTTACAGGGCGCACCTGCAGCAGGAACAGGCGACCCTGATGATCGATAGCAAACTCAACATCCACGGGGCAGAGTAACAGGTCTTCCAGCTCAGTCACCCTCTTCCTGAGTGCTGAAACCGTCTCATCACTGAGTCGCTGCCCGCCGTCGTCTGATGGAGAATCCGCATCATGGATTCTTGTTTCCGAATAACCGTTATTACCCTTGTTTTTGTAAAGGATGAAGCGGCTTGAAAGCGTCCCGGGAAAGTATTGAGAGCTGTCAGTTCCTTCTTTGCGAGAAATATCGATGCGGTGGGGCGTGTTGCCGGACTGTCCTGCCACTACGCCTCTGGGCTGACCGGGTGTGTACTCAACCCTGACGGTATTATCCTGAAAGGACTTAAAGCTCA
>NZ_JAHHPN010000607.1:0-2679 GCF_024606325.1 Endozoicomonas sp. ONNA1 | reverse complement strand
AAACAAATATAAGCTACAGGTCAATATTTTCAGGAGGTTTCATGATTTTTCCCTGTGAATGGTTGGCTTCGCCTGCCATGAACTACCCCTGCTACTCCTTATCTCTGAGTTGTCTCCACAACTACTAGACAAAGGAAGTAGCATGAGCAAATTTGAAAAGTTAACGCATGTCATCTGGCATTGCCAATACCGTATGGTTTGGGAATACAACACTGTCGTGGGCACGGCGGTCAATTCCAAGGTTCCCCTTTTCCTGCTCCCCAGCCAGATTATTGAGTACGATATTTGAAAGTACAGGCGGCAGAAGGCCATCTTGCGCTCTAAGGGTAGACATTAAGCTCAAAAAAGATTCATTTCCGGCGGCAGAACTCACCTTGAACAGCCAAAATAAATAAGGCGATGAAAAGTGGAACCAGTCTGTTTGGTAATGTCATTTTATCCCTTATGGTAAGTCTCTGCACTCACATACAAGGAAGCTCCTCGACTTCTGGGCAGATAATGCGAAACGTGAACACCCTGCACAAGATGTTTGTTCAGGGCGTACAAGATTAGATCTTTGTGCTGTGGGTGAGGCTTAATGTCTACTCTAAGATCTTGCGCTTGCTCTCATCCGGTTTGGTGGGGGTCATCCCACCGCATGGGTTTGGGTTGGTAGGTTCCTGATGACAGTTGCTGCCGAATCTTCGGCCAGTGCCGGTTTAGCAGGATAATCTGCAGTTGGCAGCATAGCCACTTGTTAGGTGATTTCAACCAGGGGAGTAGATATAGGTTGTGCAAAAGTGACGTGAACCAAAATTATTTCTCTTTGAAGAGCCATCTTTTATAAAGTCTAATGGAATTTTACTTTCATCAAGCACGTGGCTTGGTAGTCGTAATTTTCCATTTTCAACCAAGCATGACCTTACTGCCGAGAAATAATCATCCGAGTAATTCATAAATGAACACAAAGGTCCTTCATCAACAATTTCATCATATTTATTTAATATACTGAGATATTCAATTGCTCTTTTGTCTCCCCACTGTAATAAAACATCAGGTTTGATACTTGCCCGAATATCCAAAGTATCTATGTTTGAATGATCACAATAATCATTATTATGACCACAACCAAGCATTAAAGTAGAATGCTTGTCTGGATTCAATCCATTCAGAATAACAACACCATAGTTTTCAAAGGTGCTATTAAGCTCTTCATCGGAAACGAAAGTCTTTGTATCCAGCTTTTTTCCATTAGAATGAAGAGTAATGAAAAGATCTAATTCATCATAAGATTCCAGAAAGTTATTAACTTTTATCCTTTTAGCTTCATCACTGGCTGTTGGAGTGTTTCCTCCCGATAAGAATGTATATAAAGGATTACTTGGGTTATTCATCGCCTTGAAAATTAAATTTGCAACTTTCAATATTGATTCTTGATCATCTTTATCTGCTAATAAAACCCCCTTTTTAGATAGCCTCTCTGGTGTAATACAGAGATTTTTATATTTTTGCCCATCATGCAAACTTATTTCTTCAACCTTCCTGCTTTTCAGTTCCAATCCATAAAATGGTTCACTTTTTCTATGAGGAATAAGTTTTTCCTTAGAATTTTCATCACATTCGTTTTTTTGCTTTTTATCAGATAGCGATACATCTTCTGTATTAATTGAAGGTAGCTTTTTTCCTGCAATATTCATATTACTTATCTCATGCATTAATCTAACTTCATCTAACGTATGGTTCTGCTGTGCGATCAAGGCGCATCAGATGTAGGGGGGAGACCCCAGAAAGAACTGGTTGCATTTGTTATACTTGTTGTTAATGTGGATAAATTACTTTTCAGACAAAATAGATTGTAAAAAAGCCACAATTTCAGAAAAACTGGCATCCATTCCAATAGACCTATAAAAGTCATGGAGATCTTGACTATTGAGAAAAATATTTAATATTTGTTCCAGTAGAGATGTGATTTTTACTTTCAAATCTCTTACCTCCATTGATTCAAACGGATGTAGGTAATCACTCATACTTACACCATGTATAATAACTGTACTGAACTCCATTAACGCCGTAGAAAGTTCTTGAGATACATGTTCATGCAAGACTTGACTCATTGATTGCTGTAGATTTTGCAAAAGCACATCTTTAGCCGATGTTGCAGAAGCATTTAGCTTATAGTGAAGCACTGAAAAGCTCACCCTAAGTTCATCAATAACAATATTAAGCCTCAGAGAATGTTTCAAGGCTTCATGTTTTTTATACTCATCTGAGCTCGCTGGGAATGTTTTCTCTATGCTCTGATCAAAAAAATCCAATACTTTTTTCGTTTCAGACAGCATTTCAGCACGAAGTGCTATGGAATGTATAGCTATTAAAATCAACAAAAACCTTACAACCTTCATCACCGCTCTTCAACTGATGTAGAAATTCTAACTTGGCTCAAACCGAATAAAAGCCCATTTTAAGCGGTGCAAAGGCCACAAAGATCAATACCGCTGCTAACCGAAACACTTACGGCTCCGGCAACCCAACAGGAGCCTGACCGAGAATAGACTGCCCTTCACGGCAACTGTTCCTGCGTTGCTCTGGCTCTTGCATCCATGCAGTCGTGCGGCGGCGGTAATTTAGTCTGAAAGTCCACTTTCGTTCGTCAAATAGCTCGCTATTCTCCTCACAAAACCGAATTTTCATCCTCAATTT
>NZ_JAHHPN010000606.1:0-12202 GCF_024606325.1 Endozoicomonas sp. ONNA1 | reverse complement strand
TCTTGCGCCTTATAGTTTGGCTGGTTACGCCTTCAATCTTGGCGAGCTTTGTAGCTGAAACCCACAAGATAAATTCACCTTCTAATGATTTATCTTGTGTCTAGCGTAATTGACTTTGCGATTGTTGCAATTTTATTTGACTGTTCGCACTTTGTTATTAATTACTCAACAATTTCTTTAAATATCTGGAAATAGTTCGGAAAGGTCTTTGAAGTACAACCAGGATCATTGATGGTAATTGGGCTACCACCGAATGCCGCCAGGGAAAAACACATGGCCATTCTGTGATCGTCGTAGGTATCTATGACTGCAGACTTAACCATTTCTGGAGGATTAATCACAATGTAATCTTCACCTTCTTCCACTTCGGCTCCGACTTTACGAAGCTCAGTCGCCATCGCTGATAGCCGGTCAGTCTCTTTAACCCGCCAGTTGTAGATATTTCGAATAGCCGTCTGCCCACTGGCGAAAAGAGCGGTAGTCGCAATGGTCATGGCCGCATCCGGGATATGGTTCAGATCAACATCCACACCCTTGAGTTCACCTTTCTCTACTTCAATCCAGTTGTCACTCCACGTAACTTTAGCGCCCATTTGCTCAAGCACTTCAGCAAAACGGGCATCGCCCTGAACACTGGCATCACCGGTACCATGAACCCTTAGTTTGCCTCCGATAGCGGCCGCAGCCAGAAAATAAGAGGCCGAGGAAGCATCTCCTTCCACCATAATTTCGCCCGGGGAACGGTAGGTCTGCCCCCCTTCCACGACAAAGCTCTGGTATTCATTATTCAGAACATTCACACCAAAGCGACTCATAACCGAAAGGGTGATGTCGATGTAGGGTTTGGAAACCAGTTCACCATCAATGTTAATGATCGTTTTGCCTGATGCTAATGGGGCTGCCATCAGCATGGCAGTCAGGAACTGACTGGAGATATCGCCCCTGATGCTGACGTCTCCCCCCTTAAGACCCGAGCCTGAAATTTTCAGAGGCGGGAAGTTTTCCTTACCCAGGTACTCAATGTTTGCACCAGCCTGTTCAAGACAGTAAGTCAGATCGCCGATGGGTCGCTCATACATTCTGGGCTCACCCGTCAGAGTGTATTCACCTTCCCCCAGAGACAAAGCCGCCGCCAATGGCCTCATGGCAGTACCCGCATTCCCCAAAAACAGAGTCAGACGTTGACCAGAGCCCAACGGACCAGCTACTCCAGTGATTTTACAAACAGTATTGCTGTCTGACAGTTGATACTGAACACCCAGCGCTTTCAGAGCTCTGAGCATATAGCGAACATCATCGCTATCCAGAAGATTGCTGATGGTCGTTGTACCTTCTGCCAGCGCGGCAAGCAGTAAAATACGATTGGACAGGCTTTTTGAGCCAGGAATAGACACCTCCCCTTGCACGCGGGAGATGGGCTTTAAAACGAGTTGCTCCATTGGACTTCTTAACTGGCCGAATGATAGGAGGCAACGATTATACCGCAATACATCCATAAATCAGCCGGTGTTAAGCAGTCCATAAAAGAAAACAGGCCGTAAAGCGGCCTGTTTTCTTTTATGGAAGCAGTCAGTATCAGACAATCTTACCGTGACACTGTTTGTACTTCTTGCCAGAACCGCAGGGACATGGTTCATTTCGGCCAACTTTACGGCTTTCACGAACGAAAGGTTCAGTCAAACCTTTTGGCGACTCATGCTCTTCCACGGAGTTCTCTGCCATACCCTGAGCCTGGTCATGCTGGAACTGCATACGACGAATCAGCTCCTGGCGACGCTGTTCTTCCAATTCCTCAGTTTTATCATCCTGCTGAACCTGGACATGAGAGAGGATACGAATGGTGTCCGTTTTGATATCTTCCAACATGGACTGGAACAATTCAAAAGCCTCTCGCTTGTATTCCTGCTTGGGGTTCTTCTGGGCATAGCCTCTCAGGTGAATCCCCTGACGCAGATGATCCATGGTCGCAAGATGCTCTTTCCACTTGTCATCCAATACTCGCAACAGGATATGCTTCTCGAAGTTCCTCAGGGACTCGTCTCCCGCCAGCTCTTCTTTCCGCTTGTAGCTGGAGACTACCTCAGCCAGAATTTTCTCTCTCAGGCCTTCTTCTTCCAACTTGTCGTCTTCATCCAGCCACTTCTGGATCGGCAACTGCATAGCCAGTTCGGCCCCGAGCATCTGCTCAAGACCTTTTACATCCCATTGCTCTTCAAGACTCTCGGGTGCAATATGCTGGGAAATGACATCGCTGACCACTTCGGCTCTCATGCTGTCGATGCTCGACTGCACATTTTCAGAATTCAGAAGCTCATCACGCTGCTTATAGACCACTCTTCGCTGGTCATTGGCGACGTCATCGTATTCCAGCAACTGCTTTCGAATATCGAAGTTACGACCCTCAACCTTGCGCTGGGCTTTTTCAATCGCATTGGTCACCATTCGGTGCTCAATGGCTTCACCTTTCTCCATACCCAGTGCTTTCATGAAGCTCTTCACCCGTTCAGAGGCAAAGATACGCATCAGGTTATCTTCTAGAGACAGGTAAAAGCGGGAAGAACCCGGGTCACCCTGACGACCGGATCGACCACGCAGCTGATTATCGATTCGACGGGATTCATGACGCTCAGTACCGATTATATGCAGACCACCGGCTTCCAGTACTACCTTATGGCGCTTGTGCCATTCGGCCTTGATCTGATCTTCCTGTTCCTGACTCAAATTTTCAACCGCAGAGAGCTCGGCTTCCCAGCTGCCGCCCAGAATAATGTCAGTACCACGACCCGCCATATTGGTAGCAATAGTAATCGCACCTGGTCGACCCGCCTGGGCTATGATCTCGGCTTCTTTCTCGTGGAATTTGGCGTTAAGAACATTGTGAGGAATCCTGGCCTTGTTCAAGGCATTGGATAACAGTTCGGAAGCGTCAATGGATGCAGTCCCCACCAGAACTGGACGCCCCCGTTCAACGGTTTCCTTGATATCTGCAATGATTGCCTCGTACTTTTCTTCGATGGTCAGATAAACCAGATCGTTACCATCCTCACGCACCATAGGTTTATGGGTCGGAATAACAATAACGTCCAGTCCATAAATCTGGCGAAGCTCAAACGCTTCTGTATCCGCTGTACCGGTCATACCAGAAAGCTTTTCATAAAGTCGGAAGTAGTTCTGGAATGTCGTGGAGGCCAGTGTCTGACTTTCAGCCTGTATATTAAGCCCTTCCTTGGCCTCAAGTGCCTGATGCAGACCTTCAGAGAGACGACGGCCCGGCATGGTTCGCCCCGTATGCTCGTCTACCAGCAGCACTTCGCCGTCGGCTACGATGTACTCAACATTGCGCATGAACAGTACATGTGCCTTCAGTGCCGCATTCACATGATGAAGCATATTCAGATTATGAGCAGAATAGAGACTCTCACCTTCAGGCAGTAATCCCAGTTTCTGCAATTGCTCTTCAATAAACAGATGACCGACCTCAGTCAGTTCAACCTGACGAGTCTTTTCGTCCAACAGGTAATGACCGGTTGGCTCTTTATCTTCTTCAAGCTCTTCTTCCTGCTTTTTAAGCTGAGGAGCCAGCTTGTTCATCTGCTTGTAGAGTTCAGAAGAATCTTCCGCTGGACCGGAAATAATGAGTGGCGTTCGGGCTTCATCAATCAGGATCGAATCCACTTCGTCGACAACGGCATAGTGCAATTCACGCTGAAACTTATCTTCCTTGCGAAATGCCATATTGTCTCGAAGATAATCAAAGCCAAACTCGTTGTTGGTACCATAGGTAATATCAGCTTGATAGGCTGCTCTTTTCTCTTCAGGAGACTGCTGAGGAAAGACTACACCAACTGTCAGGCCAAGAAACTCATAGAGAGTACTCATCCACTGGGCATCACGACGAGCCAGATAATCGTTGACGGTAACAACATGAACACCCTTACCTGTAATAGCATTCAAGTAGACAGGCAATGTCGCCATCAATGTCTTACCTTCACCGGTTCTCATCTCGGCAATGCGACCTTCGTGAAGAGTAATGCCACCGATCAGCTGGACATCGAAGTGCCTCATACCCATGCTGCGCTTGCTGCCCTCCCTGACAACAGCAAAGGCCTCCGGCAGCAAAGCGTCCAGATTTTCGCCCTGTTGATAGCGATCCTTGAGCAACCGGGTCTTGCCCCGGAGCTCTTCATCGTTGAGACCAGACAGTTGATCTTCTATGGCATTGATCTGCTTGACCAGTTTGCCCATGCGTTTCAGCTGGCGATCATTCCGGCTACCGATAATTTTTTTGACTAACGAAGCTAACATAGATTGGTTACAGTCTCACTCTGATTCCGGGGCTGCCTCTCTTGCCGACAATCCCGGGTGGGCGGACAAGCTAAAGAACAGCCAAATATTTTATGACAATCACACAAAAGTCTCATCCATATTAGCTATAAATCTGCCCCTGAATGCTTAATAAACCATAAACGTTAAGCTCAAGATGGATATTTATTGACTGACATCAACGCCAGACACTTCTAACGAGTCGAATTAAAAAGCGGAAAATCCGCACTTTAAACCAACCAGGAAGGATATAAGGACAGAAAAGATGCATTTCAAGGGCGGGAAACTATTTTTCGTCACCGGCTCAGACACTCCAAAATCAATGCTCGGTTCGCGCAGTTCATTGAACAAAAAAGTCACAAAACAGAACCGGAAGTATCAGAAAAAATAAACAGCACATTACCTATTTTGGGAGAGTTACTTACTGACCCGATAAATGTAGCGCTGAGGATCCACATGTTTACCATTTCGAATCACTTCAAAGTGGACATGCGGACCTGTTGAACGGCCTGAACTTCCTACTTTTGCAATAACCTGACCACGGGTAACGATGTCACCCACCTTGACTTTGTTGACCTGACTATGGGCATATCGAGTTACGTAGCCATTACCATGATTTATCTCAACCATAAGACCATAGCCAGAACGTTCACCCGACCAGGTGACAACACCAGCAGCCACAGCAATGACGTCGGAGCCATTTACTGCGGCCATATCAATACCCGAATGCCAAGATAGCTTTCCGGTAAAAGGATCTGCTCTCTGACCAAAACGAGAAGAGAGCCAACCTTTCCTGACAGGAAGTCCCGCTATGAAGACATCATCACTCATGGCTCTGCTGGAGACCAGACTGGTCAGAATATCAAACTGCTGTTCTCTGCTATCTATCTGCTCGGAAAGTTGATCAATGGCATCAATAAGTGGAGGCTTTGAATAGAGAGATTTGTTAAAAGGTAAGGCTTCCGGCCCGCCAATAGCTGGCACCTCATCGAAGGAAAACTCGCCATCATTGAGATTCGCAGCCACGGTAAGCCTCTCTCCAACCGCATCCAGCCGGGTAATCCGCCCCTGCAACTCAGCCAGACGAATAGTCAGGGCATCAATTTGACGCTCTGCAGCGAGACGCACATTTTCAACTTCTTTCCTTTGTCCGCTCAGGGTTGCCCGCCATTGCTGCAAGCCTTCTTCGGTCAGGACAACACCAGGTTTTGAATTAAGGAAAAGATAGGTAATTCCTCCACCCAGCATCATGCAGAGAGAAATCGCCGAAAAAGCAGCCAGTGCCAGCCGCTTGCCTGTGACTCTGAACGACTGCGTCCGAGAGTGATCCTGCTTTACAACAATGACTTTCATTCGAGGAAGCCCTTTACTCCCAACGGTTTTAAGTTATTCACTCATTATTATGGAAATCACTGCCTAACGCCCGGGCTTCAATGCAGAAGGCGATAGAGCGTCATATCCATAACCTGCCCTGAGACAGAACAAGACCCTTCAGTCTTGGAGAATTGACTCAATTTCGGACGCAATGATGAACTTCGGTAAAAAAGTCATTTTGCTGTCTCTCTGCTATATCCTTGATCCTTGTTTTTTCGCTCTTGGCCCTTCAGATTAAGATAGCCACTTAAACCAGACGCTACATTCAGCCAGCACGACTTCAAAAAAGGTCGCCACAGCGACCTTTTTTGAAAAGTGATCAATGATCAATCCCCCGCACAAGGGTTAAGCGGTAACCGCAGCTGGCTTGAGGTAGGAAATCGGCGCTACTTCAGTATTCTCGAATGTCACCACCTCCCAAGCTTTTTCATTCTCCAGCAGAGAACGAACCAGCTTGTTATTCAATTCGTGTCCTGATTTGTAGCCCACAAACTGTCCAACCAGGCTATTGCCAAGCAGATAAAGGTCACCGATGGCGTCCAAAATCTTGTGTTTGACCAGCTCATCGTGATAACGCAAACCGTCCTCGTTCAGAATGCGGTAGTCATCAACCACTACTACGTTATCAACGCTGCCGCCCAGAGCCAGATTCTGTGAACGCAGGTACTCAACGTCACGCATAAATCCGAAGGTACGGGCCCGACTGACTTCTTTTACAAAAGAGGTGCTAGAAAAATCAATCTCAGAGGTCTGTGAACGACCTTTGAAAACAGGGTGGTCAAAATAGATAGTAAAGCTGACTTTAAAGCCGTCATAAGGCTTAAAGGTAGCCGTTTTCTCGCCATCAGTGACGGTGACTTCCTTCTTGATACGGATAAATTTCTTGGCCGCCTCCTGCTCCTGAATACCAGCAGACTGGATCAGAAAAACAAAAGGCCCGGCACTACCGTCCATAATCGGCACTTCATGGGCGCTAACTTCGACATAGGCATTGTCGATACCCAGCCCCGCCATTGCCGAAAGAAGATGTTCAACGGTATCTACCCGGACACCATCCTTCTGCAAAGAGGTGCACAGGGTTGTTTCTCCGACATTCTCTGCACGAGCAGGTATTTCCACCACAGGATCAAGATCTGTGCGACAGAAGATAATGCCAGTATCGACGGGAGCCGGTTTAAGAGTCAGATAGACTTTTTCACCGGAATGTAACCCCACTCCCGTAGCTCGAATAATATTTTTCAGGGTACGCTGTCTGATCATGATAACGCTATTCCGCGACCTCTAAGGCCCCTGTTATTTGAATGCAACGACTCATTGTAACAAAAGTTACATATGACACAACCGGTCATTCATTCAATCGGCTTGTCGACGCAAAAACGCCGGTATATCAAGGTAATCCACATTGTCAGATGATGGCGCCTGCCTGCGGGGCTTTTCATTTTCCTCAACCTTGGGCTGTTCAGCAGCTTTATTGCGAACACGAGGAGGAATATCGAGCTCCTTGAGATTCAGGGTACCATCTGGACGGACCGCCTTGGGCTTGGAACCTTCAACCACTTTAAGAGACTGATCCTGCTCCCCACCAGCGTCTCCCAGACCGGTCGCAACAACAGTCACTCTCAATTCATCTGTCATTTCCGGATCAATAACTGTGCCCACCACGGTGGTGGCATTATCTGAAGCAAATTCACGCACTGTATCACCTACTTCGTGGAATTCACCTACAGAAAGATCCAGGCCCGCAGTAATATTAACCAGCACGCCACGAGCCCCCTGAAGATTGACATCCTCCAGGAGAGGGCTGCGGATAGCACGCTCAGCCGCTTCAATCGCTCTGTTACTGCCTGTAGCAGAGCCAGTGCCCATCATAGCCATGCCCATTTCAGACATAACTGTACGAACGTCAGCAAAGTCAACGTTAATCAGTCCGTCACGGGTAATCAATTCCGAAATACCCTGAACTGCGCCTAACAGAACGTCATTGGCCGCACCAAATGCGTTCAGCAGACTGACATCACGCCCCAAAACCGGCAGAAGGTTCTCGTTAGGAATACAGACCAGAGAATCTACGCTCTCCTTAAGTTGATTCAGACCCTCTTCAGCCACTGCCATTCTGCGACGACCTTCGAAAGAAAAGGGCTTGGTCACCACTGCTACGGTCAGAGCACCCATTTCCCTGGCAATCTCAGCCACAACCGGTGCTGCTCCGGTGCCTGTCCCCCCACCCATGCCGGCGGTGATGAAAACCATGTCAGAGCCCGCTAACACTTCAGCAATCCGGTCTCTGTCTTCCATTGCAGCATCACGACCGACCTCCGGATTTGCCCCAGCACCGAGACCGCGAGTAATGTTAGCCCCCAGCTGCAGATGGGTATGAGCCTGAAGGTGCTGTTTTTTCAGAGCCTGAGCATCCGTATTGGCACAGACAAACTCAACGCCTTCCAACCGACTGTTCAGCATGTGACAGACTGCGTTACCGCCACCGCCACCAACGCCTACTACCTTTATCACCGCTTCCTGCGGAACATTATCCACCAGTTCAAACATGGCTCTCTCCTTTCTGTCACCGTAAACAGGATATTTTCTGAATATTCATTACCACAACACCACGATTACTTTCCTGTAAGAACACCCTGTAAAATGGTCATTTGCACAAGGTACTCCTACTTCACAAAAGACAATCCATTCACTGTCTTCTGTAGCGATCATTTCTGCTGATGGCGACTGCCCCTCAATCAGAACTGACCCTGAAACCATTTTTTAAGCCTATTAAGCAGACTTTCTTCCTGTCTGCCGAAGCTGGCCGTTTCCCTTCGCCCTTCCTGCTGAGCTTTCAAACCATAATGAAGCAGGCCGACACCTGTTGCATAGATAGGATTGCAAACGACATCTGTCAACCCCTGAATGGCCTGAGGCACACCGAGCCTGACCGGCATGTGAAAAATTTCTTCTGCCAGGTCTACAGCACCTTCCATTTTGGACGTACCACCAGTCAGCACAATACCGGCTGGAATGAGGTCTTCAAAACCACTTCGTCTCAATTCCGCCTGAATCAGCGTAAACAGTTCATCGTATCTGGGCTCAACTACCTCTGCCAGCGACTGTCGTGACAGTTCTCTGGCCGGCCTGTCTCCAACACTCGGAACTTTGATCATATCTTCAGCGCGAGCCAGTTGGGTGAGGGCACAGGCGTATTTAATCTTAAGCTCTTCAGCATGCTGTGTGGGCGTTCTCAGAGCCATAGCAATATCATTGGTGACCTGATCACCCGCTATTGGAATAACAGCCGTATGTCGTATGGCTCCCTCAGTAAAAATAGCAATATCGGTAGTACCACCGCCAATATCTACCATGCATACACCGAGCTCTTTTTCATCTTCTGAAAGCACGGAATAACTCGAAGCCAGCTGTTCCAGAATAATGTCGTCTACTTCCAGACCACATCGTTTAATACAGTTCTCAATATTCTGCGCCGCATTGACGGCACAGGTCACCAGATGCACTTTCGCTTCCAAACGCACACCTGACATACCCAGTGGCTCTTTCACTCCTTCCTGGGTATCAATCACATATTCCTGAGGCAGAATATGGAGAATCCGCTGATCTGCGGGAATAGCAACAGCCTGAGCGGCATCAATCACCCTGTCAACATCGGCACTGGTCACCTCTCTCTCCCTGATAGCAACGATTCCATGAGAGTTCAGACTGCGAATATGATTACCTGCGATGCCGGCGTACACAGAGTGGATCTGACAACCAGCCATCAACTCAGCCTCTTCCACCGCTCTTTTAATGGCATGGACCGTAGAGTCGATATTAACCACAACACCTCGCTTCAGACCCCGCGAAGTGTGGGAGCCGATCCCGATCACTTCCAGCTGACCATCTGCGGTTATTTCACCCACAATCGCTACAACCTTGGAAGTGCCAATGTCGAGTCCGACGATTAAATTTCCGTTATCTGCCGCTGTCATGGCATCTATCTTCCCAAACCACCCTGACTGAAAGAGTCAGTGCGCCGAACCCAACACTCCAGTGTTGCCACGAAAACGCATAACAATGTTTTCATGACTATTTCCAGGCCACCGAAGCCCCATTCAAATAGCGCAAATCAACGCGCTTTACATCCTGCCAGCGATCATCAAGCCTTGCATGATATAGCCTGATAAAACGCTGCAATCTTTCCATTCTGCGATCACGTCCAAGATTGACATCAACATGATCCACCTTCAGCCACCAGGAATATGTCGTACTGAGCCTCAATTCCCGGACAGTTACCCCCAAAGGCCTTATTACCTGACTAAATGCCAGGTATTGCTGCATTACATCCTGCGAACGATCTTCCAGCCCTGCCAACTTGGGCAGCTTACTGAAGGCCTCCAGAGACCCCGGTCTGAAGACTTCTCCGTCTTCATCAATCAAACCGTCATCCTGCCAGCGGGCAATCGGTTTTCGTTCTTCCAGCCTGACTATCAGAGTATCTGGCCACTCCCGACGTAGACTGGCTTCCCTCACCCAGGGCATATCCAGAACAGCCCTTCGCATCTTTTCCAGGTCAAGGTAAAAAAAACGGTTGACCAACCAGGGGGCCAGCCGTTTTTCAACATCACCACGTTCCAGATAATTGAACGTAGAACGCACTTCCACCCGTGCTATCGGCTGATTAAGCCACATCATCAACGTCGGCCAGATCCACAGAACAGTCCCGGCCAGAGCGCAGACAACAGTCAACCCAAAGCAGCGCTTCCATGGAATGAAACGAGCCTGCTTTTTGTCTCTTGCCACACTCGCCCGACGGCTCCGCTTGCCAGAGTTGTCAGATAGCTTCTGATTCAGTCTGAACAAGCTCGTTGCTTTCCTTTATTCCAGGCTCTTTCTGGCGAGCCGGTGACAGGGACGACTTCAGAATCTCCAGAACCAATGCTTCGAAACACAAACCCACTGACTTTGCGGCCATAGGAAAAAGACTTGTCTCAGTCATACCGGGCACAGTATTAACCTCAAGCAGCCAGAATTGCCCTCTCTCGTCCTGCATAAAATCAACTCGCCCCCAGCCAGAGCAGCCCAGTGTTTCGAAAGCGGTCAGAGCCAGTGCCTGAAGCTCTTGCTCTTTGCTTTCAGACAGGCCACAGGGCAAGTGGTATTGAGTATTCCCTGAGATATACTTGGCGTCATAGTCATAAAAAGACTCTGCCGACTCGATTCGAATAGCAGGCAGAGGCTGCCCGTTAAGAATCGCTACGGTAAATTCAGGACCATCAATAAACTGCTCCACCAGCACGCCCCCCCCGTATTCTGAAGCCTGCTCCCAGGCTGGAAGCAGATCCTGCTCCTGATCCACTCTTGAGATCCCTACGCTGGAGCCTTCCAGACTGGGTTTTACGAAAGCCGGTAATAACTCTGCACAGCAGTCCAGGCTTTCAACCCGTTCAATCAGCATAAAATCCGGAGTGGGTAAACCCACCGCCTGCCAGAGCAGCTTGCTTCTGTATTTATCCATCGCCAATGCTGAAGACATGATGTCACTGCCCGCATGGGGAATATCCATTTGATCAAGCAACCCCTGCACCGTACCATCCTCGCCGCGGGGACCATGCAGGGCAATAAAAACGCGATCAGGCTTCTGTTCAACCAGCTGACTGACCAGCCCGTCGACAGGATCAATACAACAACATTCTATGCCACTGTTTTGCAGGGCTTCAAAGATTCGTGTACCTGATGCCAGACTCACTTCACGTTCGGCCGAGCAACCACCCAGTAACACGGCTACCTTACCGAGCACTTTTCTTAGCTTTTGGCTGTCTGCATCGATGGCAACTTGCCCCTGATCTTGGCTGTACATCTTCAAGCTACCTTTCCGTCCCGAGTTATGTCTGCCAGTTTTTTACCCAGCTCTGTCGTCAGCCTCACAGCCAAAGCACCGATGTCTCCGGCACCCTGAGTCAAAACAAGGTCGTTATCTTGAACAACACCTTGCAGAAACTTGCTTACTTCATCGGGATTGGAGATAAAAATGGGCTCCAACTGGCCTCTCTGACGAATGCTTCGACAGAGGCTTCGTGTGTCTGCACCCGGAATCGGATCTTCTCCTGCCGGATAGACTTCCATCAAAAGCAAGACATCAACCTGGGACAGCACTTCAACAAAATCCTCGTAAAGATCTCGGGTTCTCGAATAGCGGTGTGGCTGATACACCATTACCAGCCGCTTGTCTGGCCATCCAGCCCGGATAGCCTTGATCGTTGCCGCCACCTCTGTCGGGTGGTGCCCATAATCGTCAACGAGCATCATCCGGGCAGACTCAGTCTGAAAATGTCCCTGCACCTGGAATCGTCTGCCAACACCCTGGAATTGCCTGAGCCCCTCACAGATGACGTCATCGGGCATACCTTCATCCGATGCCACGATAAAGGTGGCAAGCGCATTGAGAACATTGTGACGGCCAGGTATATTCAGCTCAACTTTTACCTTTTTGTTGTCGTGAGATTTCCGCTCGAGCTCAAAA
>NZ_JAHHPN010000054.1:0-1521 GCF_024606325.1 Endozoicomonas sp. ONNA1 | reverse complement strand
ATGTCATTTCGCTAAGAGGCTGAGGTTGGCTTGAAAGACCAAAATGGTTGTCGATATCCCGGATTCTCAGGGCGCGTGTTCGATTGTCCCCACCTGAGTATTCGGGCTGACGTGGGTTGATAGACGCCAGGTTTTCAAGCAGACAGGCATTGTATTCCTGCACACATAATCTGGCCATATAGCGTTGCTCGGTATAAGACATCAGCCAGTTATCACCGATATCGGATGCCGGGAATGATTGCCAGCGTTTTTGCCAGGGCTGCTGGTTTATAAACCTTTCCAATCCCTGTTGCCAGTCTTTCATCCATTTGTTGACTTCCTGCCTTAATACATCCAATTGGTAGCGAGCTTCGGCCAGCTGCCGGTACTGGGCAATAAAAGCGCTTGCCGGTTGCTTAAAGCGTTCCGGCATGGGGTTCAGAGGCATTTGTTTAAGTTGTTTGATGCCAACCCGAATCAGAGAGGTAATACGCTCGGAGCTTTCCAGATAATCTCGATATAAAGGTTGCTCAAGACATTTTGTCAGCCATAAAGCCTGTTCAGGTTTCATCCCGCGAATGATGGCGAGGTTGGCATCGGCAGGGTGTTGCCCGTGTTCAGGCAGAGTCAGTGCTGCTTTGATGCCGCCGACTTTTTTAATCGCAACATCCCAGGGCTGAATGCAGAAAGGCTTTGATTTTATAACGGGTGTCTGGGCGTGATGACTGTCTGTTTCAAGAATGGAATTCTCGATATGCCTCAATCTGTAGAACGGCATCTCGTCAATATCACGTTCTGATAAGCCAGCGACTGGCTTCAACGAAGTCCTCCAGCCTTCAATACAATCGCTTCCCATCTGCTGAATGCTTGGCCAATGTTCTCCCATTTCTGGCAACAGGGCGGCTGGTGACAGGTGGTAACTCGCCCGCCAGTCGTCGCTGTTGTCCAGTCTGTTTGCTGTTATGTAGCGGGTTTTCATTGGTTTCCTGGTCCAAATAGAACTCTGGTGTTGGGTTATATTGGCTTATTCTGGTTGAATATTCAAGATATATGAAAATGTGAGTATTAATGCATAAAGCTAAAAATAAGGTGTCGGTTGAGGATAATTCTCGGCCCCGATTATGATGGTCGCTTGCCAACCCATGTTCGGTGAATTTCAGGATACCAGTCCAATTCAGCTGGCTTTGTTTGCCAAGCTTTCGTTTGCCAGGCTTTCCGATTTGGCAGATAAAACGCTATTTGAGAGTGATATCAAGCAGGCGATTTGTGGTTTCGGGGGAACGGTTTCTACTCCTATCCTGGATGTTCTGAAGTTGTGTCCAAAGTGGCCATGAACGAGCTGGGTGACGATATGCACCCTTTCTCTAGAGCAGCCAGACGCTTTGCATGTTTCTCGTCAGCGAATCAATGAACTTGTTAATCAAAAACGCGGGGTTATCTCAAGCACGCTTTGCGACTGGCTCGCTTTTTTGGCATGATGCCGGATTTCTGGCCGAACCTCCAAGTAAAGTGGGATTTGCACAAAGTGGCTCAGTCTGAGGA
>NZ_JAHHPN010000605.1:0-1177 GCF_024606325.1 Endozoicomonas sp. ONNA1 | reverse complement strand
CCTGCAGAAAGCTTGCTGCCAACAGGATAACCAAACCCGCAATAGACCAGCCTTTCGCAATGCCCATAACCTCTCTCCAGAATTCTGGCTTTGGATTCTTCATTTGGTGATCTGAGGCAGTGAAAATGGACACAAAATTCACTGCCGTCCGGTTAAAAAACAGGGAAAGATTCGAGATGCCTGTCGCTGTCGATCAGCGGTAAAATAACAGTTGTCGAGACTGTTATTTCAGAAAACAGGAACAATAGACGTGAGTCTCAGTGGGTGTTGGCGATTCAATCAGCTCTTCATCATCTGCCGCTAAAAGCTGCATCTTACGACGACTTTCAGGTAGTTAGCTATCAATCCATTCATTCATCGCTTGAAGACTGAACAAGATCATGGCTGAAAATTTCATGTCACTGACGATGGATATGAGCAAACTACTGAACACAAGGATCATCTGAGTAGCCACTGCATTGCAACCTGAAATTCCATTCATTCCCTGATGTTAATGCCGCTGCACTGAGATTACTGGCTCCTCGTAAGCACATTCTTCAAAAAAACCACCATTATCGGTATGGATAAATATATACGATTTCATGTGGAAGCGTTGCTGGCCCTATTTGCTGATACCGGGCTTTAATACGCTGCACAGGAATATTAGGTGTCTTCTCGTTAATCCCAGAGGATCATCAGCGGGTTGATCTGGTTGCCTGAATGTTTGGTGGTTATTAATGATCATAACCCTTGGTACGCATTCGTGGCATCACTTACGGGAACGGGTGGTTTCCTCTTGAACTTCTTAACGGCTACGATAGCTGAAACCACGGCAATCAAGACCACAACACCCGCTGTAATAAGCCCAATACCCCAGTCTGGGAATTCTGGATGGGATATAGGCGGCAGGTATTCAAAATTCAGAAAAATCACCTGCATCCGGACATGCCGGATACCCTTCTCAACATCAGCGTCTGCAACTGCCAGATAGGCTTTATTGCCCACAAAAACCGGGCGCATTGACCTTGTCGCCGGGGTCTTGAATGCAGCGTCAAATTGATGGACATTGGCCTGGTTTTCATAAGTAACGAAAGACAGTTGCCCATTACTGTTGTAAATAATGGTGTACAAATAATTTTTCGCAGTCACCAGTCTAACGGTTAAAAACGTACCCGATGTGCCTGAAGAAAAACGAATC
>NZ_JAHHPN010000604.1:0-1516 GCF_024606325.1 Endozoicomonas sp. ONNA1 | reverse complement strand
TGCAGCTGTTTCTTCTGTCGATGATTCCAGTGCGATCTTCTTTAACCCGGCCGGTCTGGCTTTTGCGGAGTCTGATGATATTGCTCTGCACTTATCTCCTACCTTTAACAAAGTCAGTAGTCCAGCGAATGGTGTCAATTTTACTGATGGCGATACAACCTTCTCTCCGGCTGGCGGCCTGACAGGTCTGACCATACTGGATGAGAAGTTCACTCTGGGTTACGGTATTTATGCCTCTGGTGGTGCTGCTGCCAAGTATGAAGATCTGACGGTTGGCGGCGTATACCCTATTAAAGACGACTACTCTACTGACATCAAGATTATTGAAGCGGGTCTGGGATTATCTTATCGCATCAACAACAACTGGTCCGTTGGGGGTACCTACCGCCTGACTTACGTTGCTGCTGATATCGAATTGATGTCAAATTTAGCGAATGGGGCTGTAGGTGCAGCAGTGGGCTACAACGATATGACCGGTTTCAATACCTTCGGTGTTCGTCTGGGTGCGATGTACCGCTCAGATGACGACCGCTGGGGTTGGGGAATCAACTACCGTTCTGAAGTCGATATTGAAGCAGATGGTAAAACATCTTTCAGATCCGGTGCTCCTGGACTTGCTGGCCAAATTCCTCTTGATTTCAGCGATAAAGATGCTACCGCAGAAACAGCTCTGCCCATGCAAATTTCTACCGGCATCGATTACAAGGTAGCTCCACACTGGACCCTGTTCGGTGAGATCACATACACCGACTACAGCAATAACGAACAGATTAAGTTTACCTCCGATGAGGTCAGCAGTCTGCCTGTACCTGCAATTAACTCCAACTGGGAAGACCAGTACAACTACCGCATCGCTGCGGAGTACTCCGGTATAGAGAACTGGGCTCTGAGAGCAGGCTACATTTATACAACAGCCGTCGTACCTGAAGAATATGCTGCGCCCACCTTCTCCAGTCCTGCCGATGCCCACAGCTTTACTCTGGGTGCCGGCACCAGCATTCTTGATGGACAGGTGGATCTGGACTTTGCTGCTGTCTACGACACCGTTAAGAATGACGATGTAAAAGGTGGTGGCAACCTGACCAGCTCTACTCAATCTTACGCGGGTAAGTATGAATCCAGCTCTTACTCACTCCATGCTTCTGCGACTTACCGCTTCTAAGTCGGTTTTTCGGTAGAAACCTACAACAAGGCCGCCGATCGAAAGATCAGCGGCCTTTTTTCTTTCATCACCACGTTTAGCAAACGTGGGTTATCACCATGCACTTAACGTATTAATCACTCAGCCCGACCTGATTACCCACACTGAATGCCTGTTTCGTAATAATCAAAGTACCTTGAATTAATTGAAATCATAAATCGAATAATATTCGAATTATGATTAACAACAGACTTTGCCTTGAATCAATAAGTTAGAAATAAAAATATTTCTTACCACAGTTTCAAAAACCGGTTTCGAAGCACCTTTAAAAGCTTTTTTAATAGCTAATTATTTACAAAAAAATAACAGTAATTT
>NZ_JAHHPN010000603.1:0-8792 GCF_024606325.1 Endozoicomonas sp. ONNA1 | reverse complement strand
TATCCAGAGGTTCTTTCGGTTGAACAGTGACAATAGATGCCTTGCCATTCTCATCGGTTATGGTGATAACTTTCACGCCGGTGGCGTTGTCAGTTTCAATACTGAGGTTAATATCTGTTGACTGTAATGGCTCATCGGTTATTGTAATGTTAGGGTCGTTTGAAATAATAAGAGCTGGGTCGTTGGGTGATGTTGTTTGACTTGATGGGTCAACGGTTATTTCAGAGTTGAATGCATCATCCAAAGCATTTGAGATAGTGTCTGCAATGTGTGTAGTGCCTTCAGACCTAACCAGTGAATAGGCACCCAATGCCACGCCTGTTACAGCAGCGGCTACAGCTATAGGCCCAGTTGAACTAACTGCTAAAACAGTAACGACTAAGCCAAGAGTGTCTTGGATAACATTATCACTTATTTTCCCATTTTCAATGTCTTTTGACATTTCAGCCAAAAGAGATGATAGCTGTAGCAAATTTACACCCGGAAGTGATTTGGCTACAGATAATTCTTTCAATGCACTCATAGCTGAGTATAAGTCCACTGCACTTTTGTATTCTTTAACTGAAAAATCGTCACCAGCACTCTCTGCGTAACCTTTGGTAGCATTGGCTATGGCAACTTTAGCATTAAGGCCGCTTAAAATGCTTATTGCAGCTTCAGCATTTGTCATCGCTGACATTATTAATCCCTTTTAATCCTGATGCTAAAACATAAGGATAAAAAAAACAGGATAAAGGCAAAGCACCAGACTTTGTTGCTAACCTTTGTGAAACTATTTTTTACCTTATGTAGTTCTAGCAATTTGTCTTTATTATTCTCTATTTGAGTTATAAATAAACTTAGCCTTGGAAAATTTGGCTCAAGATAGCTAACACAAACAGAGTCACCTCTCTCTAAGCGTCTATTTATGTCTATTCCATTAAAGTGCACACCGGATAAGTTAAAAGTTTTGATTACCCGATCACTTTTGATCTTTAAAATCCAGGAAGCAGAACTCCTTCGACCCTGACTCAAATAAACGCTAATAACAACACCACAGTATTTCTTTTCTGATTTTAAATCATCTAAACTCCTTGTCAGTTTCTCCAAGTTAGTGAAAGCGATTATAAGAAACCCCAATAAAAGCGAGTAGAAAAAAGTTCTACTTACCGATGATTTTGGTAATTTAAAAACAACTTTCATAAGCTATTCAGTCACCTATAACTACTGGTTTAATTGAAAATAGCCTCTACCCTTTTTCTTCACGCCAAACAGCCCACTGTCTGGATAAAGCCTACTTTTCAAAAACCAGACGTAGCCCATGCTCAGTATTGAAAAGACAACGACCAAAGTGGTAAAAACTGGCACTTGCCCTATATCTTTGAATAAGCGGGGAAACTGGATAATGCCAAGGATAAGAAAAGCATTGTAGGCTGTTAAGCTATAGCGATAGAATCCAATAATAAACAGTACGGGCACAGCAATACTGATCAGACCAAAAAGGATAATGTTATGTCCTCCTAACAAGGCCCCCGTATTGAAACCAATCAGAGCTGCGATGCTTGCCTGAACGAACATTATAAGAATAAGCAGGTTATTCATTTTTTCATACTTCTGGCACAAGAAAGGATCAGGAAGTGCAGTTACCATTAAGGCCAGTTTTTTCTCTGGTAGGCCGTTATCCTGATATTTTTTGTAAATTTCACTTTTTCCCATACCTTTGTTGAGTAGTTCTTGCATTTCTTGTTTTACTTTTCTCTTCTTCATTCTCTCTACCTGTAACTGAATCAATAAAATAGACTGCCCAGAAAAAGGCTTTACCTTTCCCTGATGCTCTCCTGCTTAAACCTCAAAAGCGGACTCAAAAAGTATTCTATCAATCGCCGCTGCCCGGTTTTAATTTCCACAGCTACACTCATGCCAGGCGACAGATTCACTTTCCTTTTCTCTACCAGCATCCAGTCTTTCTCTATGTGAACACTGGCCAGGTACCGCAAGCCTTGCTTTTCATCGGGTACAGCGTCGTCGGAGATATTGATCAGCTCACCGCCAATCAGACCGTATTTGGTGAAGTTGAAGGTGTCGATTTTCACCTCTGCCCGCTGGCCTTCCTGCACAAAGCCGATATCTTTGTTCAGCACCCAGGCTTCAACTTCCATGGTTGCTTCTTTAGGTACGATCTGCATCAGTGCCTGTACAGGCTGAACGACACCTCCAATAGTGTGTATCTGGAGTTGCTGCACTGTGCCGTCTATGGGCGAAACAATCTTCTGCTGGTCATGCAGTTCCTGGGCCTTGATGCTTTCCTGCTTCAGGCTGGTCAGCTGGCGACGAACCTGCTCCTGTTGATCCAGGCTCTCCCGGCGTTTCTGGGCATGGAGGCTGTGCAGCTGGTTTTGAGTCTCTTCCTGTTCTGCGACCAGCTGCTGAACCGTCGCTTTTTGTGCCTTGATATCTTCTTCCAGCTCTATGCGTTGCTGTTCCAGTTCGAGATACTGAACCCTTGAGCCGAAGTTCTTTTTGTAGAGCCCCTCCAGTGCCAGTGTTCGCTCTTCAATGATGGGTAAAATCCGCTGGAGCTTGCTGACGATAGCTTCAATAGTCCGCTGCTCAGCCACTTTACTCTTAAGCTGGCTCTTTAGGGTGTCTGAAGCCGTTAAGTAGTCTTTTATCTGCTGGGCAAGCAACTGTTCTTCAAAAGCCAGTGTTTCCTGTGACGGCGAGCCACTCGAGTACTGGTCAGCTGCCTTATATTGGGGTACCCGGATACTGTCCGGCTGGTCTTGGGCTGGTTGATCAAGATAACTAACAAACGCCCGTTGTCTGGCCAGTTGCAGCTCAAGAGCGATTATTTCTTTTTTCAGCCTGACCAGTTCTGCCTCGGTCACAATGCCAACCAGAGAAACCAGTGGATCGCCAGCTTTCACCTCATCGCCTTCCCGAACGTGAATGGCCTGTACTTCACCTATCACCATCGGCTGAATGGTTTTTACGCGCTCGCCCGGTACGATTTTGCCCTGTGCTGTGGCAACAATATCAATCCTGCCCACGCAAGCCCACACAATGGCTATTGTGAATAACAGGATGATGGTTTTTACAATTATTCGGCTGGTCGGGTTCGCCGGTGTTTCCTCCACTTCCAGAGCTGCCGGTAGAAATTGGCGTCGTGTATTGTGCAATGCTTCCTGTTTTTCTGTTCTGGTCAACAGGAACCTGGTCGCTTTTTCCCAAACTGGTCTGACCATTAGATAGCCTCCCGCAAACCATGTTGATGGGCATTCAGCCGGGCGTAATGTCCGCCTTGCTTAACCAGCTGATCATGAGCGCCTTCTTCCACAATACGACCTTTTTCCATGACAATGATGCGGTCAGCATCCCGCACAGTTGAAAGACGATGGGCAATAATAAAAACCGTCCTACCCTGGCTGATCCGCTTCATATTCTGTTGAATGATGTGTTCGGACTCATAATCCAGCGCACTGGTGGCCTCATCGAATATCAGAATTTTCGGATTGGTCAGTAATGCCCGAGCTATGGCAATACGCTGTTTCTGCCCACCAGAGAGGGTGCTGCCCTGTTCACCAACCTGAGTGTCATAACCTTCAGGCAATTCAAGAATAAAGTCATGGGCACCTGCCAGCTGGGCGGCAGCAGTGACCCGTTCAATAGAAGCACCCGAATCAGCCAGTGCTATGTTGTCGCGTACTGAGCGGTTAAACAGAAAGTTTTCCTGAAGCACCACGCCGACTTGCCTTCTCAACCAGGCGGGCTCGACTAACGCAAGGTCAATGCCATCGACCAATACTCGACCAGACTCAGGCACATAAAGTCGTTGTACCAGTTTGGTGAGTGTGCTTTTTCCTGAACCCGAGCGACCGACAATACCAATGACTTCACCCGGTTTGACGGCGATGGAGATGCCATTCAAGACAGCAGGACGATCGGGTTGATAGCGGAACGTGACATGTTCAAACTTGACAACTCCCTTCAGTGTTGGAAGTGTCGTACGATTTGGGTCATGTCCCGGTTCTGTGGGTGTATTCAGAACATCGCCCAGCCGCTGAACGGAAATACCTGCCTGCTGAAAGTCCTGCCAAAGTTGAACCAGTTTCAAAATAGGTGCACTCACTCTGCCTGCAATCATATTGAAGGCAATCAGCATACCGACCGATAGCTCACCATTGATCACCAGGGTGGCGCCAACCCAGAGAATCAGCACTGTGACTACCTTGTTAATTAGCCCTGCAAACTGGCTGGCAATATTACCCAGGTTCATCGCCCGGAACGAGGCAGAGACATAAGCTGCAAGCTGATCTTCCCAGACTCGTTGCATCTGAGGTTCAACCGCACTGCTTTTAATGGTTTCCATCCCGGTGACAGACTCCACCAGAAAGGACTGGTTTTCTGCGCCTCTCTTGAACTTTTCATTCAATCGGGCACGAAGAACAGGCGTTACTATCAGGGACAGAATGATATAGAAAGGAATAGAGCCGAGAACAATCCAGGTCAGTGTCGGGCTGTAGAAGTACATTACTACAAAGAAGATGATAGTAAACAACAGATCAATACACAGCGTCAGCGCAGAACCGGTAATAAACTCCCGAATTGTATCCAGCTCACGGACACGGGCTACCGTGTCACCGACTCTGCGGGCATGAAAAAAAGCAACGGGCAAGCGGAGCAGGTGATTAAAAAGCCGGGAACCCAGCACCACATCTACCCGATTGGTAGTATGGCTGAACACGTAGTTCCTGAGTCCATTCAGCACAATATCAAAGACTGACAGCACGAGCAGACCAAAAGCCAATACATCCAGTGTCGTTAGTGCCTGATTGACAAGAACCTTGTCGATAATGACCTGGAAGAACAGAGGCGTAATCAGGGCAAAGAGCTGAATAAAGAAGGATGCCAGCAGCACTTCATAAATCAGTTTTTTATGCTTGAGTATGGCCGGAATAAACCAGCTGAAGTCGAATTTTGCTATCCCCCCTGGTAGCAATGACCGTTTGGTGAATAGAAAGAGTTCACCAGTGAACAGGGTTTCCAGTACATCCAGTGATACCGTTTCAGGCCGGTCTTTCAAAGGGTCCTGGATCAGTGCTTTGCCATCATGAAAGCGGGCAATGATAAAGTAATGGCCATCAGAGTGACGGGCAATGGCGGGTAGAGGCAGATCTTGAAGTTTTTCACACTGAACTTCTGTACGACGAGCCTTGAGCTTTAAAAATTTTGCGGCCCTTAAAAGGTCTAACCCCTCAACAGGTCGATCGGAATCACCAAACTGGTGTTTGATCTGCTCCGGCTGAGCGGCCAATCCATGAAAACGGGCCAGCATCACCAGACAGGTCACTGCTGATTCCGAACTGCGTACACCATCCATCGGTGCGACTTCCTATAATTATTCTGTTCCTTGTGAGTTTGGATTGGATACTTTTAAGGCAGTGCGTGTCAAGATTTACCACTAAATGTCACCAAATGTTCATCAAAAGAAACAAATAACGAACGCTTTCAAGTAGAAGTGCCTTATGATTTGAATTCACTTACCTGCTTTCTGGTACTGGCTATTGAGGAAGGACTGGCAGGGTCAGAAGACAACTGTTATCGGATACATGGACGACAGATGACAGCCATTAAGCTATTTCTTCGGCTTTGTGTTTTGAGTCCCATGTCGGCGACAGCACATGATCTCTATGACGTCATTTCAAAGCGACTTCGACGCTTGCATAGCATCGACTCCTACGAACCTTTCTATTTTGTGTTCACAGATCGCAATCAGAACCAGGACTACATAATGAATTGTTTTTTCAGTGATGCGTATGAGCTTTTTTACAACAACCTGTCATTGTTTGAAGAGTGGTTAAGTCAAGCTAAAGAAATAGAGCTGGTTCAAAAAACCGTCTTGGATGAGAGAGCATTTTTATGGTCGGTTTTTCTTACAGAGGCACAACAGCCTGAGCATGTTTTGTTCAATGAGAAACCAATCAGGCTGGAGCAACACCCATATATTAAAAAACTACGGGACAGAATGGATGAATATAAGAAATATGTTGGACCTTGAGCAGCGGTGTGGTCACCGGATAACAGCAGAGTGGGTGACTTTTTAACGGTAGAGGTGGTCAATCTGGACAGTGCAGCTAGCAATAATGAAGATAGCCACAGAACTGATAGGCTGATGTGCCGCCTACCATCGCGTTCCTGCTGCTAAGCCACATGGCCTTACCCGCCGGGCAAATGCAAGTTTCTTCCTGTTTATCAAAGGCAAAATCTTTCAGGGTGAAACGGTCCGAGGCGGTAGGCTTACCGTGTTTCTTTGCCAGGGCCGCCCGCTCCTTTTTGTGTTGAATCTTATAACGCCCAGCCTGATCAAAGTTCGGATCACGCTGACGAAACTGGTTGTCTGCAATATAGCCATCGACGTTCATAGCCAACAGGGACTCCAGGCTCTCCCGAGAGTGGAAGCCACTGTCGGCTACAATTTTGGCGGTAGTCAGTACATTGCGATGTTTGAGCCATTCACAGTGAGCGTCAATCGCCTGCACCATGGGTATCAGAGTCGGTTGCTCAGCGCCGCTACCATAGGCTTCCCCGTGCATAATCACCTTATGCTTACTATCAACACCGGCCACACCGCAGTAGCCCTGGATCACGCCTTTGGAGGTTTTCATTTTGGCACTGTCGGGGTCGGTGACATAATGGCGAACATCTCCCTGCCGATCAGACTCAATTGATCACACACCATTAGCACCTGCATAAACAGCTGGGTAATCGGTCCCTTCAAGCGGCTGATAAATTCGGCGATGGTCGTATAGTGAGGCTGACTGTCGGCTGACAGTGCCATAAATACAATGTTCTCCCGACAGGCTTTTTCGATTTTACGACTGGAGGTGATCCCTCGGGAATAGGCGAACAACACCACCTTTAAAAGCATGGCTGGATCGTAGGTTAAACGACCGGTTTCATCATTGTTGTAATGCTCATGAAAGATCGAAGTATCGATTTCATGATCTACCAGGTAATTCAGCGTGTATTCAAAAGAGCCCGGCACCAGTTGTTCGGCAAGATTAACTGGTAATAACAGATTCTGACTGGTGTCGTACGGTTTAAAGCGAGACATAGTGCGGGTTTTAAGTCTTCTCAGGGGCTTGAGCGCTATTTTATCAGACAACACCGGCCAGGACAGGGCTTTTGAGGGTTTTTCTACAGCCTCAACGCTTGCGTGTAGCGCGCAGCCGAAGGCGTCGTCGGGTGGAGGGGTGAAGCCCCGGAACGAACTGGAAGCATTTGTTATGCGGCGGTTACCCTGAACGAAAATTTCTTTATAACTAATATGGCAGCTATTTAAGTATGAACTATATTAGAACCTACTTCTTGTTATGGTGTTTTCAAAACGAAATAAAATGAAACATTTTGGGCTTTTCACATCAACCTTACTGCTTTGCATTGTACTAAAATCTGAAGCAGGATTTGAAAGAATAATCATTAAATCTGACAAAATACCGGTACTTGAAATCACAGCCAAATATAATCATCAAGCATCCAGGACCAGAAATATAGTCCCCGATAAAATCATTGTCAGGTCATTACTATCAGATACAGTAAGAAGCAGGCTGGGGACACATCCCTTCTTTACAGCTCTAGAGAATTTTTCGCGTTCTTTGTACAGGACAGGAATTATGAGTATGACTGCTGAACGCGAATACTCTAAGAGTTTTACTTTGTCATTCGATAACGCACCTAGTTTATTGTTAAGAACGCCAGCTATTGACATGATGGATTGGCAAGTGGTTTTTTCTCATCTAAATCAAGACAATCTGCTTTATCAATCTGGTTATCAAATCCCAGGAGTTCATCCACTTATATTATTTTTCTCGTGTGATTTTTTGAATTATCTTGATCAGAATATTTTAACAGGAATCGCAGGCAGCCAAGCAATACAAATTCCTTTATTACAATTAACTGCTAATACTGAGAACTATTTAACAGATGATTTGGTATTTACAGAATCTGCCAATGAAACAGACTTGATTATTAATATATACCCTCAAGGCGAGAATCAAGTGTCTCCTCCAGAAGGGTATAGCGTGAAACCATTTTTTGAGGGCAGCTTAAAACATTACCAATAGCTGCATAACGCTAAACTGTGGGCCGGAGCACGCAGTGCGGTCGTCCCGCCCCGAAGGGGCAAGCACCAGCGTATTGTTAGACGCTTTTAGTTGAGCTGAATGCTACAGCTTAGGCGTACTGAGTTTGCTGCAAATAATCATCCGTAACCTGTAGCTTATATACGGTTTTTGAGTTTTCTATACACTCTCGCATATCTTCAATAGCAAGTATGGATTCATGCTCTCTAAGGCCATTATTATTTGCCCATAAATCCATGTTTGGCCATTGAGCATACGCAACAAATTTTAATGGATCATCTGTTGAATGCAACCTTGAACCCAAGCTACCTAACTCTTTAAAAATAGCCTGTGTAGTTTTTAACCAGGATTGTCTGAATTGTTCTTCTTTTCCGGGTTTTATGTTGAACTCATATACAGCAATAAACATGTTTTTCATCGTTTTTGATTTTGTGATGCCGCCTAACCACAGAGCTGACGGGCAACGTAGCTGTCCCCGTCAAGTGAGCTGTTAGGTGGCGTGGTTATTTCTGAAGGTGGTTTACGATGATGGTGAGAGTTTCTTCTATTTTATCAAAACGCTTGTCGTGTTCGTCAAAACGCTTGTCGTGCTGTGCAAAGCGCAACCGATTTTCCTGCTGGTACTCTCGCATTTCCCGTCTTGTTGCCAGTATCTCTTGGTGTGTATCACCA
>NZ_JAHHPN010000602.1:0-3976 GCF_024606325.1 Endozoicomonas sp. ONNA1 | reverse complement strand
CGGAGCTTAAGCTGGCCGAGTAGACCGAACAATCATGGTGAACAGTGGCTTTTTCTTCCCATGATCCACCGGTCTCATGGCCATAGATTTTCACCCCATCGTCACTGGCGGTCACAACATGGTCGCCATCAGCACTGAAATTAGCCGACCTGAGCAAATAACGATGGGAAATGGCGGTTTTTACTTCCCATGATCCATCGTCCCCCAGCTCACAAATTTTCGCTTTGCCAGCATAACAGGCCGTCAATACATGACGGTTATCGGGACTGAAGGTGGCTGATGAGATGTATTTGTCATGGGAAATAGTGGTTTTTTCTTCCCATGATCCACCGGTCTTCTGGCCATAGATTTTCACTTCTCGACCCATATTGCGGGTCAGTACGTGGCAGCTATCGGTGCTGAAGGTGGCTTTGGTGATGTGGCGCTTTTGAGACATTCTGGCTTTTTTCACTAACTTGAATGTTTCACATTGAGACATCAGCTTACTGTTGGTGAAAAGGAGCAGGGCTGGAAAATAATTACATTTTCGTTGTTCCAGGAGTGACTCGACAGTATCCCTACTCGCAAACGGCTTCAACCAACCACGGAGTTGTTGCCTGTTTTTTGTCATAGCGATGGTCTTTAGTTGATATTGGCATGGTGAAGGAAACCGGCGATACCATGCTCTTTCCCGAGCGTTATTGTTTTTGACAAGATCGCGAAGATATTTGCAGACCCTGGCTAAACGGGTAACCTCTCGAAAATCCAGATTGCGAATAATTTTGGCATGTATTTCTTCGGGCAAATGTAAGAATGCAGGTTTAATTTTGTTCTGTATAGTAACGTCCATGCCCACACTGACACCTGTTGAAGCTTCCTCCAATCGTGGTTTCTTACGTGTACCCGTGAGTGGACCGTCAATTCTGGAATTGCTGTTTGTAGTTTGCATGTCTGTTCCCTCAGAGCTGCAAAGTCAGTATTTACCTTCAGTCAGAAAGCACGTTCGAAATTTAGAACTGGTTTAAAAATGAAAGTTCATAACAATAAGGTCAGTAAAACTAAGCAAAAACAGGGCTGATCCGGGGAAATAACAGAAAGAACTTTTTCATTGAGAGCTCGCTGCAAAAGTTGTAGTCAGGTTCTCAACATAAGGCTGTTTTTAAATCGGCTATCATCAAAACACGCTTAATTGCAGGTTGTTTTAGTCGGTTATACGCTCATCTGATCATCAATCTTACTTCCATAGTTCAGTGATTCTTGCCGTCTTATCCTCACTGCCGGTCATCACGAATCGGCTATCGGCGCTGAAAGTGGCTGCTCGGACTGCTTTCTTGTGTCGAATGGTGGCTTTTTCCAGCCATGATCCATTGGCCCCCAGACCATAAATTTTTGCCGTTTTGTCGCGACTGGCGGTCACCACAAGGCAACCATCGGTGCTGAAGGTGGCTGATCGGATCAAATCTTTGTGAGCAATAGTGGCTTTTTCTACCCATGATCCATCGGTCAGCAGGCCGTAGATTTTCGCCGTTTTGTCAACGCTGACGGTCACCACATGGCGGCCATCGTCGCTGAAGGTGGCTGATAGAACCCAGCCCTCATGGTTAATGGTGGCTTTTTCTTCCCATGACCCATTGGTCTCCTCATGGATCTTTGCCGTGTTATCTTCACTGGCGGTCACCAGATGACGGCCATCGGCACTGAAGTTGGCTGAGTAGACCACATCATCATGGGAAATCGTCGCTATTTCTCTCCATGATTCATCAGCCTGCAGGTCATAGATTTTCGCCGTGCTGTCTTCACTGGCGGTTACCACGAATCGGCTATCGGCGCTGAAGGTGGCTGATAAGACCCTACCCTCATGGTTAATGGTGGCTTTTTCTTCCCATGAACCATCGCTCATAAGGCTATAGATTTTTGCCGTCTTATCATCACTGGCAGTCACCACATGACGGCTATCGGCGCTAAAGATGGCTGACCTGACCCCATTACTGTGTTGAATAGTGGCCTTTACCTCCCATAATCCATTGTCCCCCTGACTACAGATTTTCGCTGTGTAGTCATGGCTGGCGGTCGCCACATGGCGGTCATCGGCGCTGAAGATGGCTGAGTTGACAAAACAAGTATGAAAAATGGTGGCTTTTTCTTCCCATGTTCCATCGTCCTGCAGACTACAGATTTTCGCTGTGTGATCACGGCTGGCTGTCACCAGCTGGCGGCTATCGGCACTAAAGGTGGCCGATCTGAGCCAGCCAGCATGGGTGATGATGCCTTTTGTTTCCCACGATCCATTGGCTTTCTGACCACAGATTTTCACCGTATTACCCAGACTGGTAGTCACCACATGGCGGCTATCGGCGCTAAAGGTGGCTGTATTGACTTCTTCACGATGGGTGATTTTGGCTTTTGTCTCCAGTTTAAATAGTTCACACTGAGACATCATTTTGCTTTTGGTGAAAAGGATCAGAGCAGGAAAATAAGCAGTATCACGTTTTTTTATGAGTGACTCGACAGTGTCCGTATTGGCAAACGGTGTCAACCAATCACGGAGTTGTTGATCATCTTTTGAAGTAATGATGGTCTTTAGTTGATATTGGTGTGGTGAAGGAAACCGACGAAACCATGCTCTTTCCAGAGCTTTATCATTTTTAACAAGATCGTGAAGATATTTGCAGACCTTTGCTAAACGGGTAACCTCTCGAAAATCCAAAAGGTGAATAATCCTGGCATGTATCTCTTCGGGCAAATGGAAGAATGCAGGTTCAATATTGTCCTGTACACTCACCTCCCTGCCTGCACTGACACCCGATGCGGTTTCATTCAATCGAGGCTGCTTGAGTGTTGGTGAGAGTGAACCATCATTGTTGTAATTGATGTTCGGAGGGTTCATGCCTGGTTCCTGCAGTGGGCGAAAGTCACTATTAATCCTCGGTCAGAAAGGACATTCGAAATTGATTCGGTCTGTTAGAGTCGTTTTTTTAATGAAAGTTCAAAACATTGAGTTCGGTGACACTATGAAAAAGAAGAGTTCTGTTCGACCCTCAATCGCCGCTCCATAGTTCAGTGATTCTCGCCGTTTCATCCTCACTGGTGGTCACCACGAATTGGCCATCGGCGCTGAAGTTGGCTGACCGGACTGCTTTCTTGTGTTGAATGGTGGCTTTTTCCAGCCATGATCCATCGGCCCCCAGACCATAAATTTTTGCCATACTGTCGTAACTGGCGGTCACCACAAGGCAACCATCGGCGCTGAAGGTGACTGACTCGATCAAATCTTTGTGAGAAATGGTGGCTTTTTCTACCCATGATCCATCGGCCAGCAGGCCATAGATTTTCGCCGTGTTGTCATGGCTGGCGGTCACCACATGGCGGCTATCGGCACAGAAGGTGGCTGATCTGACCGCCCCATCGTGTTGAATGGTGGTTTTGTGTTGCCATGACCCATTGGTCTGCTGGTCATGGATTTTTGCTGTCTTATCTTCACTGGCGGTCACCAGATGACGGCCATCGGCGCTGAAGATGGTTGATTTGACTCAACAGCTACTTCCTGCCGTACGCTGTGCAGGTACAGCTTCCTGATATCGTCCTGTGAGTTTTTGACACTGACCTCTATGCGGCTGATGGCATTCCAGGTATCGTCTTTGTCTTTATCGTGGTTCATGCGTTCACCCTATGATTATTTCTTGTGCGTTAATCCAGACAGTGACGGCACAGAGACACCTAACCCTTTAAGTCAGTGGTTGCCGACAGGCAATCCACTGGATTTTATTATTAGGTGGCGTGTTAGTTGTTGGGGAGGCGTTGACGGATGAGTAATTCTAGCTGGTCTATTTTTTCGTCGCTACGTTTAAAGCCTGCATGGGTGGCTTCAGTAAGCGCAGCAATCGTAGCTTTAATTTCTGAGAGTTCACGGTCACGCTGTGCAAAGCGCAACCGATTTTCCTTCTGGTACTCTCGCATTTCCCGTCTTGTTGCCAGTATCTCTTGGTGTGTATCACCA
>NZ_JAHHPN010000601.1:0-1287 GCF_024606325.1 Endozoicomonas sp. ONNA1 | reverse complement strand
AAATTTAAATGCAGAGAATCAACACTTAAATGCGGAGAATCAAGAGTTAACTATAAAGAATCAGGAATTAGATAGAGATAATCAGGGTTTACGGGGCTGCGTGGAGTGTTACGAAACTGACATCGGACGCTTGGAGGCAGAACTTCAAATAACGAGGGATGAGCTTATACAACATCGTTTGCACGACAGGGCCCATCAAGCATACCATCAGATGGCAGAACGCAGGCCGGAGAGATGCAATTGCGCAATGCACCGTGCTACACGGGCAACGACCATCCAAAATGAGGCGACAAACCCGTTGAATGAGCAGGCAAGCTCGTCTAGCGGCCACTTGGAACTAACATCAGCAAGCAATATCACCTCCGGAGAATACCTGCCGACGGCAGCAGCCAGCCCGGTTATGCCGGGCAACGGCGGCTCTTTGGCTCCTCAGCCGTTGAACACCTTCAATGAGCAGCTCACCCCGTCCAATGAGCGGTCAGTCTTGTCGAATGAGGAGTTGCAGCGGTTACCGGAGCAAGAATCCCGAAGGCCAGTGTGCGAACATTTCCAAAGATTCTGCTATGTGGGTTTTGATTGCTGTCCGGGGTATTTCCCTTGCCATAGATGTCACAACGACAGGGGTTCATGTAAAGCTGAACTCAAGGCTGTTCATGCAATAAGGTTTATGTGTTCTATATGTGGATATGAGGGAGAAATTACGGAAGACTCCCAAACATGCCCGAACTGCGAAGAGCAAATGTCGGAATATTACTGTGCAAAATGCAAACACTTCACCTCAAAATATAACGACCCGTTCCACTGCCATAAATGCGGTATTTGCCGGATGAAGGCAAGTGAATCCTTTCACTGTGATGTTTGCGGTGTCTGCATGCATAAAATGCTAAAGGGCAATCACAAATGCCGACCAGGCTCAGCGCACGACCGTTGCGGCATCTGCCTTGAAGATGCCTTCAGCGGCTGCCAGATATTACCCTGCTCTCACAAAATTCATAAGCATTGCGCCATTGCAATGCTTCGAAACGGGATAAGAACCTGCCCTGTTTGCAGAGGCCCTGTATTTACTGAATAACTTAAAACAATGATCAAACGTCTGACCGGATTGAATACCAGTATTGGGCCGTTGAAGAGGTTGATGATGCCGAAGGATTTGTAACATAGGACGAGTAATCCAAATAGCAATTCAGGAATTCTTGGCTATTCTTTGTTCCTACCGAGAATAAAAAGATTAGCCAATGATGCTCCCTTATTTTTCCAGAGCAGAAAACCGACACAGATTGTCCTGGC
>NZ_JAHHPN010000600.1:0-1366 GCF_024606325.1 Endozoicomonas sp. ONNA1 | reverse complement strand
CTTTATTGAGTGGACCAAAACGGCCTTTAAAAATGTTGATGTTATCCCGGCGGGTAACGGTATCATGCACCAGATTAATCTGGAGAAAATGTCTCCGGTTATTCAGGTCCGTGAAGGTGTCGCTTATCCGGATACTTGTGTAGGCACTGACAGCCATACGCCCCATATCGATGCGCTGGGTGTTATTGCGATGGGTGTAGGTGGGCTGGAAGCTGAAACGGTTATGCTTGGGCGTCCTTCCATGATGCGTCTTCCAGAGATTATTGGTGTTGAGCTGGTAGGCAAGTGTCAACCTGGTATGACAGCAACCGATATTGTTCTGGCCATTACAGAGTTTTTGCGAAAAGAAGGTGTTGTTTCTTCTTACCTCGAGTTCTTTGGTGAAGGTGCTGTAGATCTGACCATTGGTGACCGTGCCACTATTTCCAACATGACACCGGAATTTGGTGCTTCCGCGGGCATGTTTTACATTGATGAACAAACCATCGATTATCTGAAGCTGACTGGGCGCAAGCCGGAGCAGGTGGCGCTGGTTGAAAATTATGCCAAGGTCAGCGGCCTCTGGGCAGATGATCTGAAAACGGCTGAGTACGAGCGTGTTCTCACATTTGATTTGTCCACTGTTGTTCGAAACATGGCGGGGCCATCCAGCCCGCATCGTCGTTTGCCCACCTCGGAACTGGCTCAGCGTGGCATTGCTGTCGATCTGGATAAAGCTCAGACCCAAGAAAAAGCAGGTCTTCTACCCGATGGTGCTGTGATTATTGCTGCCATCACCAGCTGTACCAATACCAGTAATCCTCGAAATGTTGTGGCTGCAGGCCTTATTGCTCGCAAGGCCAATAAGCTCGGTCTGGTTCGTAAGCCCTGGGTTAAATCCTCTTTTGCGCCAGGCTCCAAAGTTGCGAGGCTTTACCTTCAAGCCTCAGGATTATTACCTGAGTTGGAGAAACTGGGTTTTGGGATTGTCGGTTATGCCTGTACGACTTGTAACGGTATGAGTGGTGCCCTGGACCCGGACATTCAGAAAGAATTGATTGATCGCGACCTCTATTCTACAGCAGTATTATCCGGTAACCGCAACTTTGACGGCCGTATTCACCCTTATGCCAAGCAGGCTTTCCTTGCTTCTCCGCCTCTGGTAGTCGCTTATGCCATTGCCGGTACCGTACGTTTTGATATAGAAAAAGATATACTCGGTACGGATAAAGAGGGTAATGCTGTCACACTGAAAGACATTTGGCCAAGTGATGAAGAGATCGATGAGATCGTTGCTGAGTATGTGAAACCTGAGCAGTTCAACGAAGTTTACATCCCCATGTTTGACTTGGGTATGACAGAAGAAGCCAAGAGTCCTCTTTACGAC
>NZ_JAHHPN010000599.1:0-1505 GCF_024606325.1 Endozoicomonas sp. ONNA1 | reverse complement strand
TGTGAACACCGGTGAATCTCACCCGGATACATTTTTCCCCGATCAGGCGTTTTATGAAGCCTGTTTTGAGGGGGATTTGGATCAAGTGGAGAAGTCATTGGCTGAGGGAGTCAATGTCAATGCCGTTATGGATAATGATCTCACTGCGTTGATGTTGGCATCAGGTCAGGGGCACAAGGACATCGTCGAACGCCTGATCAACGCCGGGGGCGATCTCAACGCCCGTTCTGAGGATGGTGCCACCGCGCTGTTCATCGCTACCCAGGAAAATAACACCGACTGCCTGAAACTCCTGATCGAAGCCGGGGCGGATCTTAACGCCCGGACTGAGGATGGCGTCACCGCGCTGTTCATGGCCGCTGCGGACGGCAATACCGGCAGCTTGAAAGCCCTGATCAAAGCCAAGGTTGATCTCAACGCCTGTAATATGCATGGCGCCACCCCGCTGTTCATTGCTGCCCAACAAAATAACGTCGACTGCGTGAAAGCTCTGATCGAGGCCGGGGCGGATCTCAACGCCCCCCGAACCAAGGATGGCGCCACCCCGCTGTTGATCGCTGCCCAGGAAGATAACACCAACAGCTTGAAAATCCTGATCGAAGCCGGGGCGGATCTAAACGCCGCCATGCTGGATGGCCCCGCCCCGCTGTTCTTCGCTGCCCAGGAAAATAACATTGACTGCGTGAAAGTCCTGATCAACGGCGGGGCTGATCTCAACGCTGCCTTGCCGAATGGTGCCACCCCGCTCTACATAGCTGCTGAGATGGGCAACACTGACTGCTTGAAAGCCCTGATCGAAGCACGGGCTGATCTCAACGCCCAGACTGACGGTGGCGCCACCCCGCTGTTCATCGCTGCCCAAAAAAATAACATCGACTGCCTAAAAATCCTGACCGAAGCCAGAGCTGATCTCAACGCCCGGACTGAGGATGGCGCCACTGCCCTGTTCATCGCTGCCCAGGAAAATAACGCCGACTGCGTGAAAATCCTGATCGGAGCCAAGGCAGATCTCAACGCCCGGACTTCGGATGGCGCCACCCCGCTGTTCATCGCTGCCCAGGAAAATAACATCGACTGCGTGAAAGTCCTGATCAACGCCGGGGCTGATCTCAACGCTGCCATGTCGAATGGCGCCACCCCGCTGTCCGTCGCAATCTTGATGAGCAATAACGACTGTGTGAAAGCCCTGACCAGGGCCGGGGCAAGGCATGGAACAAAAGAAAGGCATTATTTAATCCAGTAAACACGGCTTTCGGGTGTACCTATCTTCTGAGTTTTTGAAATGGGTGATGATTTAGTCACAGCAAACTTTATAGTCATAGAGAAAGTGAAGCTGAATCACTTTCAGCTCTGAACCAAAATCTACATGGCATGACTGAAAGCTTCTCTGGGGCAGTTCAGAGAATAGCTAACTGCGTAACTTGCGTTCTTTCCTTGATCTATCCTCCCTCTCTGTACACCAGAATGCAGGGATAGAATGATTAAACACTCGCTCTTTGCAGCAC
>NZ_JAHHPN010000598.1:0-1533 GCF_024606325.1 Endozoicomonas sp. ONNA1 | reverse complement strand
CCTTTACCTGCATACCCATCTGTCTGAAAACCCCAAAGAAATAGCATGGGTTCAGGAACTGTTTCCTGACAGCAAACATTATCTGGATGTTTATGACCAGCATGGTCTGCTGGGCTCACGATCGGTCTTTGCCCACTCCATCCATCTGTGCGAGCAAAGTTGGGACCGAATGGCCGAAAGCGACTCATCCATTGCCTGCTGTCCGGGCTCCAACCTTTTTCTGGGCAGCGGTTTATTCAGTTTCTCCAACGCACAAAACAAGAATATTCGTGTCGGGCTGGGTACAGACGTGGGTGGTGGCACCAGTCTTTGTCTGCTGAACACGATGAAAGACGCTTATCAGGTATCTCAGTTGAGTGAGAATACGATATCTCCTCTTCAAGCTTTCTACCTGGCCACGCTGGGGGGGGCCAGAGCCCTGCATCTCGACGACCGCATCGGCAGTTTCAAGATCGGCAACGAGGCAGACTTTCTGGTGCTTAACCCCGAAGCCACACCTTTGTTGAAATTCAGAACAGAAAAAACAAAAACACTGGAAGAGTTGCTGGGTGTTCTCATGGTGATGGGTGACGACCGGGTCATTGAAAAAGCCATCATCATGGGTCAGGAAACCCGAGGAAGAAACTGAGTATGGAATCCTATATACAAGACTGGTTGAACCTGATTTTTCGATGGTTGCACGTCACGGCAGGTATTGCCTGGATCGGTGCCTCCTTTTACTTCAACTGGCTGGAAGGGCGACTGGAAAACGCCCCTCAGGCAAAACAGAAAAAAGGCATTAAAGGGGAGTTATGGGCTGTGCACGGTGGTGGCTTCTATGAAGTGAACAAATACCACCTGGCACCGGAGAAAATGCCGGAAACCCTGCACTGGTTTAAATGGGAAGCCTATGTCACCTGGCTGAGTGGCTTTGCCCTGCTGGCCATTATTTACTACTTGGGCGCAGAAAGTTATCTGCTTGCGTCAGACTCTCCACTGTCACCGGCCTCAGCCATCGCAATCAGTGCATTCAGCCTGTTCGTGAGCTGGCTGGTATACGATTTACTTTGTCGGACTCCATTGTTTTCCAATGAGAAACTGTTCAGTGCGGTACTCTTTGGACTGATTGTTATTGCAGCCTGGGGATACACTCAACTGTTCAGCGACAGAGCAGCTTATATCCACGTAGGTGCACTGATTGGCACCCTGATGGTGGGTAATGTCTTCCAGATTATCATCCCGTCCCAGAGGAAGCTGGTGGATGCAGCCCAGAGTGGTGACAGCAGCTTTGATCCGGCCATTGCCCGACATGCATTGCTACGCTCAAGGCACAACAACTACTTCACCCTGCCACTGTTGTTTATCATGATCAGTGGCCATTACCCGATGACTTATGGTCATGACTTGAGCTGGGCGATTCTTGCTGCCCTGTCACTGGCTGCGATTCTGATCCGACACTTCTTTAACCGTCGCAACCAGGGCACTGTATTAACCTGGCTATGGCCTGCCGCTGCCGTAGTGATGTTGAGCCTGGCTTTTGTCATCCGGCCACAG
>NZ_JAHHPN010000597.1:0-3810 GCF_024606325.1 Endozoicomonas sp. ONNA1 | reverse complement strand
ATGTCAGAAGCAAAGACATCACAGCCAGTGCCAGAAAGATGCTGATGAAGCCTCGCTGCAAGTGAAACTGTTAACAAGTTATGCGTTCGACTGCCACCCACCATGGCGAAGACATATCCATTGATGTACTCTCTTTTTGATTCAGCCGTCTTTTCTGACTCCAGGTATTCTTGAACGGACAGCAATGGGCTCCTCATAGCTTTTTTCATTTGGCTCACCGATCATATTCTGAAATATGAGCCATTCAATATAGACAGGAATACTCTATTAGTGTGATTAACGAGGGAAACTGAACGGTAACACTAAATAAACGAGTTAACTTAACGGACAAAGTAGCGTGCGAATGGTATAGGCCAGACATACATGGTTTTTCCATCCTTACCAAGGTCTACAGAACGGTCGATAAGTGTTTTAGCCTTAATCGCGTATACATCTAACCCGGCAACGGTCTCTTCAACCAGATCACTTTTAGAGAAATACTTTGAAATATTAGGAGTATATATTTGTCCCGTTCGCTGCCAGTAGCAGTGCTCGCCTTCGTTCCCATCCATATCGATGTAGCGATAACAAACTTTCTTAGGGAATAATTTTCTAAAATATCGATTTTCTTTCCATAATGCGCTTTCTACACAATGTAAAGAAGTAGCCACCTTAAGCCTATGACCTACACCCAGCCCGATTATCCATGCATTATCATACTCTCTTAGACGATAATAGGGTGAATTTTTATCCCAAGATGTCTCAGAATAGTGATGATCTTTAGTTAGATACTCAGCATGATATCCAAGTGCACAAACAGAATGATTTAAATTAATACTTCTTTTAACACCTGGGTAGCGACGAAATACCTCAGTTAGTAAACCAGCAGCGGATGGAGTGCGTTTAACTTTGAAAGTTGCTCCTTCAACTTGAGAAATGTTTGGTATAGCTGGCATTGCAAGCGTTCCTTGATCACCAATATAATGAACTAGCGCATCAATTAATTCAGAAGCACTAAAAGAACCGCTATTTAGATTCTCCCATGAAGAATGTATAAAAATTACATCCCCCTCTTTAATACCCACTTCCTTTAAAAAATCAAATATTTGAGCTAGCGTGATATCTGATGGCGTTTTTTTTCCTTTTGAATTACAATTTCTCGCATGCAAATAATTCGTCAATTTCGCCACAAGCAAATCAGGGATTTTTTTATAGCTTTTAAAATTTTTGTTCACTAGCTCAAACCCCATCACTACACCTTGATACCTTTTTCTTCAAGCGAAGATATTATCGCTTTTATTGAGGTTATTTTATCGAGCTCATCAAAGTCAAAACCCACATCAAAAGATTCTTCAAGCTGCAAAACAAGATTAGTATGATTTAGCGAATCCCAATTAGGTGTTTCCCCCAGCCCTGAATCCAAATCGATACATTCTGAATCTATCTTCAATACTTCTGCTACAATGGAGCAAACTTTATCATGCAATGTCATACTAGCCTCTTAGCTAATTCTCTCTTATCAATCTTGCCACTTTGATTAAGAGGAAAATCATCCACAAAAATAATTTTGTTCGGTATCATGTATTCAGGAATTTTACTCTGAAGATGAAACTTAATATCATTTTCGGTCAAATTATTGCCGGGTTCATACTTAATAAAAACAGCCAATGCTGCATCTGCCTGCTGACCGAAAGCGACTGTCGCACAGGAAGCAACTTCTGATAAACTATCTAATACTTTAGAAACCTCGTCCGGGTGAATCCGATAACCTCGTATCTTAACCAAACTGTCTATACGGCCTTTTAAATATACCAAGCCATCATCTATATAGGCCAAATCACCAGTTTTATAGAGGAGTCTATTAACATAATTAACTCTCGGATCAACTATTAGAGAACGTTCGGTTAGCTTTTGATCACCGTAGTACCCCATCATAATCTGCGGTCCGGCAATACAAAGCTCTCCCTCATGGCCAACCTGCCCGTCTTCATTTAATAAAACAAAATCAAGGGAATCAAAGCAATGACCAATCGGTAAGGGTTTCTCTAGTTCGGCGAGGTATTTTTTATTATCAAGCCTGACGGAGAAGCAGTTTATTGTTACTTCAGTTGGTCCATAAACATTATAAAAATGTGCACCGTTAGTTAAATTCTCATAATCATCTACCAATTGCCAGGAAAAGCGGTCACCGCCGGACAAAATAAGGTTAAGACTTGATAAATCCGCTCCACGCTTACGCTTTGAAAAGTTTGTGAGTGCAGTATGAGTGGTAGGAACGGAATATAAGACATCAATCTTATATTTCATAATCATAGCCAATATACTTGGGATGTTTTTATTATACCTGGCGACACCTATATCTGTTCCGAATGCCAATGCGAAGGCTAAGTCACCCATCGTAATATCAAACGTAAGCTCCGATGTCAGTAGAAGCCTTTCACTGTCTGAATAATCTGAAAATCGTCGTTTTGTCCAGTCAATGTAAGATCGAAATGAAGCTACTGAAATTGTTACTCCTTTAGGCTCGCCAGTTGAACCAGAAGTAAAAATAACATAAGCAACATCTGTTGGCTTCAACGATTCAAATTGAACGTCTTCACCAACCAGCTCATGTGTAAGCTCAGATGCTTTAATTACATTAACTTGATTACTAAATTCAAAATCAGACTCATCACCAACCAAGACAGCCGCAGGCCCGATTTTCTTAATAATTGACAGGTTTTTTTCAAGAGGCCAGGCAGTATTGAGAGGAACTACAAAATAGCCTGCTCTCCAAGCGGCAAAGACTAGAGCTATGTAGTCAGCCCCTCTCTCCATTAAAATACAAATTCCTTTCCTATCTCCATCCTGCTTCTTTTTAATTTTTGCAAATCCAGAAGCATACCTTTCAACATCCTCTGCACCTAGTTTTTTTTCATCATCAAAATATCTAACATCCTGAAATTTCGTTTCGTCCAACAGAGAATTATATAAATTCATAATATCGCCTAAATTTTCAATACAATGCTGAGGAAATCAGGTACCGTACACTCAAAGAAAACACACGAAAATTATTTGATCGGCCTGAGAATAGGGTAGAGGTATTTCTCTCTTTAACAACACGTTTTGCGTTTTTTTCATGCTGAGCTTGCGCCTTCGATAATTAAATACAAAAAGATTGCATTAATCATTTTTGGTCTCTCTTCAAAATAATTATCACCAGAGCAATGTTCACAAAATAGGATCATGTCTGGCTAAAAGAAGATATTATCATTTTCAGAGCCTACATTGACCTTCATGTTAGAAGCAAAGACCTCACCACCAGTTCCAGAGAGATTCTGATAAAGCCTCGTTGCAAGAGAAACTGTTAACATGTTATGCCTACGACTGCCACACCATGGCGAAGATATAACCATTGATATATTTACTTTTCGTTTCAGCCGTCTTTGCTGATTTAAGATATTCTTCAACGGCTTGTAGTGGATTCTTCTTAGCATGTTGTATCTTGCTCACGGGTCGCTTCTGAAATATGAGCACATCAATATAAGCAGGAATTAGGCAAAAACCATAGTAAAAACGACAATCAATGATAATTAAGAAACTTCCGTTCTTGTCGTCCGTCAGTTTTTCTGGACTGATCCATCCAGTCCACCACATCAGAGGTTGGACTAAAGCCATTTACACAACTGGTAAGCAGTTTTCTCAGATCGCTAAAACGCCCATCTCTTGCCACCTCAAAAACAGTTTCCAAGGCCATCCTGTAGTCATTCCAAGATTCTTTGCTTTCCATAGCCATGCTGATTTTAGGATGGCTGGTACCTGCCACATTGTCTCCAATCAACAGTTCTTCAT
>NZ_JAHHPN010000596.1:0-1080 GCF_024606325.1 Endozoicomonas sp. ONNA1 | reverse complement strand
TCTGGATTAATAGAATAAGTGCAATCGACTGATATTTCAGATGTGAGCCAGCTGCTGGTACATTCTGTAGCTCTCACACTCAGAAATGGAAGTCAGGAATGAATACACAAACCAGACGATACAAACAGCTGTCTCAGGGACAACGATACCAGATTGAAGCACTTCTTGGGACAGGTCTTACACAGAAATACATTGCTGAGAGAGTTGCCATCAGTGCAAGCGCCTTATCCCGAGAGCTTCAACGCAACACTGATGACAACGGATACTGTGCTGAAGCTGCTCACAGTAAAGCTATTCAACGTAGGAAGTCAGCCAGAAAACATAACAAAGCCGATGAACGACAAATGCCTATTATAAAAAAAGGCCTGCTTCTTGGCTGGTCTCCTGAGAACATCAGCTACAGGATGAAAGTCGAGGTGCCTGAAATCACCTTAAGCCACACTACTATCTACGCTCGTATTGCTGATGACAGGTCCAGCGGAGGCTCTCTGTACAAAAAGCTACCCCGCTTTGGAAAAAGACGCTGCAAGGGCGGTAAACGCAAGGCTGGACGCTCACTGATACCTAATCGTGTTGATATATCTGATCGTCCTGAAGTGGTAGAACTTCGTTCTCGCCTGGGAGACTGGGAGGGTGACACCGTATTTGGACAGGATGCTTATCTGGTGACTCTGGTTGACCGGAAAAGTCGCTTTACACTCATTGATAAAGTGGACAACAAACAAGCTGAAACGGTGGCAGATAGCATGATTAAATTGCTTGGACGAGTATCATCCGTCTGCACGATCACATTGGATAACGGAGGCGAGTTTGCCGCTCATGAAAAGGTAGCTGAAGCAGTAAGTGCTGATGTATTTTTTGCCAAGCCTTATGCCAGTTACCAGAGAGGAACGAACGAAAATACCAATGGTATTATTCGGCGAACCTATCCCAAAAAAATGGCTCTGGGACATCTTACAAGGGAGGACATTCGAACTATGGAGATATTGATTAATACCACGCCTCGAAAGGTTTTAGGTGGGCGAACACCGCTTGAAGTCTACACAGGGGAGTCGTTTGCACTTATTGCTTGAATCCAGC
>NZ_JAHHPN010000595.1:0-3260 GCF_024606325.1 Endozoicomonas sp. ONNA1 | reverse complement strand
GCACTTGATTGGCTGCGGGCACTTGAGTCATGGTTAATGTCTCCTTATTATTCGCTTCGTTTACAGCTGTTTCAGGGCGATTTTTTCGTCATGGGTAGCAGGACGAATCTGATCACGCTCGTTCACAAACACTACGTTACTGTCGCTTTCATCACTGTTGATAAAATGATTGAAACGTTTGAGCTTTTCAGGATCTGAGAGGGTGGTTTTCCATTCACACTGATAGGTACCCACCAGATAGGTCATCTCATTTTCCAGCTCCTGACAGATCCCCAGACTGTCCTCGATAATCACTTCACGCAGGTAATCAAGACCGCCTTCCAGATTATCCATCCAGACTGAAGTACGTTGCAGACGATCAGCGGTGCGGATATAGAACATCAGGAAACGATCAATGTATTTAACCAGAGTTTCATCATCCAGCTCGGTAGCAAACAGGTCGGCATGACGCGGCTTCATACCGCCATTACCAGAAAGGTAAAGGTTCCAGCCTTTTTCCGTGGCGATAACACCCACATCTTTACTCTGGGCTTCAGCGCATTCACGGGTACAACCGGAGACAGCCATTTTGATCTTGTGCGGAGAGCGTACACCCCGGTAACGATTTTCAATGGCGATGGCCATACTGGTACTGTCCAGTACCCCATAACGACACCAGGTACTGCCAACACAGGATTTCACGGTACGCAGTGACTTACCGTAGGCATGACCGGTTTCAAAACCTGCATCGACAAGCCGTTTCCAAATTTCCGGCAACTGTTCCACACGGGCACCAAAAAGGTCGATCCGCTGACCACCGGTGATTTTCGTGTAGAGGTTAAAATCGCGACCTACTTCACCAATAGTAATCAGTTTATCGGGAGTAATTTCTCCCCCCGGAACCCTGGGCACAATGGAGTAAGTACCGTCTTTCTGCATGTTGCCGAGGAAATAATCGTTGGTGTCTTGCACTTGAGCATGCTGATCTTTAAGCACATATTCGTTCCAGCAGGAAGCCAGAACGGAGCCAATGGTGGGCTTACAGATATCGCAGCCTCGCCCCTTACCGTGCTTTGCCAGAACTTCGTCGAAAGACTTTAATTCACCGACACGGACCAGATGATAGAGTTCTTGTCTGGAGTGAGGGAAATGCTCACAGATATCTTTTTTAACCTCAACACCCAGCTCAGTCAGTTCATGATCAAGAACCTGCTTGACCAGAGCCGTACAGCCACCACAGCCGGTTCCGGCACTGGTTTCAGCCTTTAGTGCGCCCATGTCCATGCAGCCACCGGCCACCGCGTTAACCAGATCACCTTTGCTGACGTCATAGCAGGAACAGATTTGAGCCGTTTCTGGCAGAGCCGCCACACCCAGACCCGTTGCAGCAGAGCCATCGGTCTGAGGCAGGATCAGTTCGGCTGGATTTTCCGGAGGCCGCATATCATTCAACATCATTTGCAGCAGGCTGCCATATTCTTCGGCATCACCGACCAGAACAGCACCCAAAACCTTTTTCTTATTCTTGGAAACCACCAGTTTTTTGTAAACTTCTTTTTCTTCATCAATCAGCTGGTAGCTCAGACAACCTTCGGTATTGCCATGGGCATCACCAATACTGGCAACATCGACGCCCATCAGTTTCAGTTTGGTGCTCATGTCAGCACCGGAAAACTGATTACCGTCCCTGCCTGTCAGTTGATCCACAACCACCTGCCCCATCTGGTAGCCCGGTGCCACCAGACCAAAGATACGACCACTCCAGAGGGCGCACTCACCAATAGCAAAAATGCGTTTATCCGATGTACGACAGTCGTTATCAATAACGATACCGCCACGCTCACCCAGTTCCAGACCGGAACTTTTCGCCAGCTCGTCTCTGGGGCGAATACCTGCTGAAAACAGCACGATATCGGTATTCAGCTGTTCGCCGTCAGCGAACTGCATCTGATGAACAGCGCCTTCACCATCAACAATCTGACGGGTATTTCTGGAAGTATGAATGGTGACCCCCAGACCTTCGATCTTGCGTCTGAGCATGGCACCACCGCCGTCATCCACCTGAACAGCCATCAGACGAGGAGCAAATTCAACCACGTGAGTCTCCAGCCCCAGATCTTTAAGCGCTTTTGCTGCTTCCAGCCCCAGCAGACCTCCGCCAACAACGGCACCGACTCTGCCATTACGGGCAGCTTCCTTAATAGCTTCGAGATCTTCGATGGTGCGATAGACAAAACAGTTTTCACGGTCGTGCCCGGGCACAGGAGGAACAAACGGATAGGAGCCTGTAGCCAGTACCAACTGATCGTACTTTTGAGTAATGCCACTGGCCGTGTTTACTTCACAGGACTTACGATCTATCGATATGATGGCTTCATTAAGAACAAGATTGATGCCTTCCTGCTCATAAAAGCCTTCAGAAACCATAGACAGGTCCTCCGCAGAGCGCCCCGTGAAAAACTCACTGAGATGAACCCTGTCATAGGCAGGACGGACTTCCTCGCCAAACACTACCACTTCGAAACGATTCAGGCCTCCGGCGTCGACCAGCTTCTCAAGAAAGCGGTGACCGACCATACCATTACCGACTACCACCAGGGTTTCTTTTCCGATCATCTCGGACATCCTCTTCAATGTGACGCATTGGGCCGGAACAACTACATCCATTAGAGCCAGCCTCTTTTCTAATGGTTGTGTTTAAGCAACTGTCGTGCCCACTTTCAAAACACGCTAAAAAACAGGAGTATATCTCGGGGCAATCCAGGTGCCTGCACAAAAATAATGCACCCGGAAATAACCAAACCGCTGACAAGCACCATTTTGGTGAGAAGAAAAATAATAGTTAGAGACTTTGCATACTTAAATAAAGGACTCCCCTATACATAAGAGAAAATTCATTAAAAACGAATAAAAATGCAACTTAAATTCAAGCATTTACCATATTGGCCTGATGTTTGCTTTTGATTGGGAAATCTCTTAAACAAGGAGGATGTATGAGCAACCCCGATTCGTTTAACCTGTTTTCATTTAGCGGGAAAACCAAGATTCTGCACCTTAGCTGGATTGCCTTCTTTATTAGCTTTGTGGTCTGGTTTAACCATGCGCCACTGGCCCTGGCTATTTCTGAGTCTCTGGGCCTCACTCGTGAAGAACTTAAAACCCTGCTGATTCTGAACGTGGCCCTCACCATTCCGGCTCGAGTCATCATTGGTATGCTCACCGATGTTTACGGTCCCAGAAAAGTCTATTCCGGACTTCTGGCCATCTGCAGTATTCCTTGT
>NZ_JAHHPN010000594.1:0-1409 GCF_024606325.1 Endozoicomonas sp. ONNA1 | reverse complement strand
TCTGGCTCCTGATGGATGCATCTTAGACAGTGCTCGCCAGAAATTCATACAACCGTTTGAATTTTTGAGCCTACCTTCTTTGAATTCTGTGCCAAAGTCAAGAAAATGAACACCAATAAATCCGCAAATATACTGATTCAGAGCAAATACTTACCAGAAATTTACTTGGACAACTCAAGGTACAGCCATACAATGTAAGCGTTTGGTCTATGATGCCTGCAATCAATCGTATTTTCTTATGGTTGATATAAAGAGAGCACAGGTGGTCGAACACCCTTTAGCATTTAAGGCGATGAGTACACAAGATAGTTACTCGTGGCCCGATGATAAAAACATCGACACAGCCATGATCCGGAAATGCAGCTCACCGGCTCAGATGATAAAAATGGCTATGCAACTGGAATGAGCTGCATTTCTTCATAAAACATCCGGGAAGAGAGAAACAGTCTATGAGTCAATATAACCATATTCTCGTTGCTATTGACCTGTCTGATGAAGCAGACGATGTATTGGATAAGGCCAAGTCTCTTGCAGAAATCTATCAGGCCAGACTGACCCTGGTGCACGTGGTTGAGCCGTTGAGTGTCGCTTATGGCAGCGATATTCCACTGGATCTTACAACCCTTCAGGATGAAATCACCCAGCAGGCCAGAGAGCGTATATCACGTTTGGCTGAAAGCATTCACCTGGACAAGGGTGAACAGCACGTCGTATACGGGCGCCCGGAAAGAGAAGTACATCGCATCGCTGACGAGTCTGACGTTGACCTGATCGTGGTTGGGAGTCATGGCAGGCATGGTTTGGCCCTGATTCTCGGCTCAACATCCACCAGCATCCTGCATGGTGCATGCTGTGATGTTCTGGCGGTAAGAGTGGGAAAAAACAACAGCAAATAAGAACAAAAGCGGTGAGTTAACAGTTGGCAGATAGCCGTTCTGACCGCACACTGACGACAGCTGACTCCCAACTAAAAAAGGAACGTCTGTTAACTCATATTTTCAAGTACTTCTCAACGTTCGATCTTTTCTTCGATGTCCTGGTTGGCGACTGCCAGGCACACCAACGTGGATTGAATGACGTCATGATCGCCCTTATAGAAAGCAGATCCAGCGATGATCTTTTCCCACTGAATCAGTTCTTCTTCCAGTTTTTCAAGCTCTCCTCGTAAAGCTTACAACTCACGATGAAGCTTGTTAGTGAGATTTTTCTTTTTCGGTTTCGACTGCGATTATTTCAATTACGAGTTACGCCTTCCGGAATGTCAACGTCATCCCCGTCAAAATCATTCATGTCAGAATCAGTCACTTCAAAATCACTCTTACCATGAAGACTTTCAAAATCACTGCTGTCAGTATCAGTTTTTTCAGATTCACTGCTGTCAGAATGATCATTACTACAAAGGCAATACT
>NZ_JAHHPN010000053.1:0-1506 GCF_024606325.1 Endozoicomonas sp. ONNA1 | reverse complement strand
GAATTCATGGGCACCTGCCAGTTTGGCTGCTTCAATCACAGCTTCCATAGGCAGCAGAGGGTCTGTGTGGGCAATGTTTTCCCGGATGGTACCGTTGAACAGAGTGTTTTCCTGAAGCACAACGCTGATTTGTCGCCGCAGCCAGGAGGGGTCAAGAAGGGCAATGTCGTTGTCGTCAATCAACACCTTCCCGGTGTTTGGCACATAGAGACGCAGCAACAGTTTTGCCAGCGTCGACTTACCGGAACCGGACTCTCCTACAATGCCGATGGTTTGTCCGGCAGGAATCATCAGACTGATGTCGCTCAGGGTGTTCTGCAGTTCGCAGCTGTAACTGAAATTGACCCGTTCCATCTGTATATGGCCCTGAAGTGCCGCTATGGGTGGTTTATCCAGACTTTGCTGTGGCTCCTGGGGCGTGTTCAGAACATCACCCAGGCGGGCAATGGATATCCGGAATTGCTGAAACTCCTGCCAGAGCTGGGAAAGTCTCAGGATAGGCTGGGCTACCTGGCCTGAAAGCATGTTGAAGGCAATCAGCTCACCAATAGTCAGACTGCCGCTGATGACCTCTTTGGCGCCAATCCACAACAGTGCTACGGTGACAATTTTGTTACTCAGCTCTACCAGGTGGCTGCCCACCGTGCCCAACACACTGCTGTTGAAACTGGCTTTGGCATAGCTCGACAGATAACGCTCCCAGCGGGACTGCATTCTTGGCTCAACAGCGGTTGACTTCAGGGTTTCCATGCCGGTAACTGCTTCCGTCAGGAAGGCCTGGTTAATGGCACTGCGCTCAAACCGTTCTTTGGCGCGGTTGTGCAGGCCGGGGCTGATCAGTACGGAAAGCAGAATGTAAAATGGGATGGAAGCCAGTACGACCCAGGTGAGCGTCGACGAATAGAAGTACATGGCGATAAACAAAACAATGGTGAAAAAAAGATCCAGCACCAGAGTCATGGCATTGTTGGTAAGAAACTCCCGAATGTTTTCCAGCTCCCGAACCCGAGCCACCACCTGACCCACAGGCCGGGCACTGAAATAGGCAATAGGTATTTTTAACAAGTGTTCGAACAGGCGGCTGCCAAGTTCCACATCCACGCGGCAACTGGTGTGGGAAAACAGATACATCCTCAACGTTCCCAGGGTCACTTCAAATAACGACATGACCAGCAGAGCGATGGCAATAACATTCAGGGTGGAGATGGCCTGATGCACCAGCACGGTATCCATAACCACCTGAAAACAGATTGGGGTAATCAGGGCGAACAGTTGCAGGAAAAACGAGGCAAGAACCACTTCGCCCAATACCCGGCGGTATTTGATCACCACCGGAATAAACCAGCTGATGCCAAAGCGTTTCATGGTGTGACTCAAATCAAACCGTCTGGTCATCCAGAGAGCGCTGCCATCCCAGTTTTTCCAGAGTTCATCCAGTTTCAGAATACACGGCTGCCTATGGAAGCTGTGATTGAAGCAGCCAAACTGGCAGGTGCCCATGAATTC
>NZ_JAHHPN010000593.1:0-1426 GCF_024606325.1 Endozoicomonas sp. ONNA1 | reverse complement strand
TCACTACCAAAGGCGCATAGGCTCTACATCCCTTAGTCGGTCACTACTGACTACACATCCAACAATAGCTAAAGTACTGTCAAGCCTGATAGATTTACATTTGGAAGGCTACATGAGGCATAAGGCGAGAGAGTTAGTATTGTTTGCTGATTTGAAAAAGGAGCTGGATAAAGCCTTTGAAGCGGCTGATTCTTACAGGCAGGCTATCATAGGCGGACACATCAATGACCTGTATGAAGCTGAGGATGTCTTTAACCCTGTCCTCGACTCTCAAGACGCTAGTAACCTTAACAACTACATTGACCGTGTTAAGAAGGATTGCGGCCTGTCGGTTGGTAGACCAGAGACAGAGGCAACACCAGAGGCAACACCAGAGGCTAAACCAGAGTTAAGCCCTATCCCTGACATTCTTTCCTTGTTTGAGGAGTTCTGTACACACAAAGTTAAAACAGGGAAATGGAAAGGAGATAGAGCGGTACGCAATAAGATGGAATACAGGAAACCATTAAAGGCCTTTGTAGAGCTTACGCAGCTTGAAGATGTACGCAAGGCAACAAAGCAAGATGCAAGGGACTTTAAAGAACACTTGCTAGAAGAGTACACGAACTCTACTCCTTCCAATTACTTCAATCGTGTAGCAGCCTTATTCAGTTGGATATTACAGGAGAGGGATTATATAGAGTACTCAGTATTTAAACAGGTAGGCGGACTGTCAGGGTATGAAACTAAAGCCATGTCACCTGTATCAACTGAAGACACTCGAAAGATACTGGAGATTGTAAGACCTGAATACAGAGATATATTCAAGCTCTACTACTACACTGGCTTAAGATCTAATGAACCATTTGTGAATATGGAATGGGTAGAAGTGAGTGGTAATAAGTGCCTGAAGATAACCAACAGTAAAACAAAAGCAGGCAACAGGACAATACCTCTCCACTACTCCATTGAAAGGCTCTATGGACTGAACGTAAAAGCAATAGCAGTCAATAAAGAGAAACTCAATGGGGAACTTAAGCTATTCACAGAGCGACACATAAGGCTTTACAGCTTTAGACACGGAATTACAGACAGGCTGAGAGTCATTGAGAACTGTCCTGATGGCCTTCGCTTTGCGATCACTGGGCACGCTCAAGAGGGAACTACTGACCAACACTATGGAGATGGATGGGCAGCACAGATAGGGCGTATGAAGAAGGTTATAGACCAATTGCCTGAGTTGTGAGGAGAAGACAGGAGAAGGGAGAAGGAGTAGAGAGACAGGTTAGTCACAGCTATAGAGCCTCCCTGAGAGGTTTTCTCCTCCTACCTATCACTATCGTACCACCTAAATAGAAAGACGCTTAGAAGGACTCTATGCAAGCCTGCTTACTTTTGAGCAACGAGAAGCGCATAGTCATCATTACGCTATCGCTTAAGACCTCCA
>NZ_JAHHPN010000592.1:0-1384 GCF_024606325.1 Endozoicomonas sp. ONNA1 | reverse complement strand
TCACTACCAAAGGCGCATAGGCTCTACATCCCTTAGTCGGTCACTACTGACTACATGCAGTACAGAAGCCAAAGTACTATCCACTTTGATAGATTACATATTGGAAAGTAGGTTAATGAGAAAAGAGTTACACCTCATGGCAGACCTGAAGACTGAACTTGAAGACGCCTACAAGACAGCCGACAGCATCATGCAGGCTATCATCAGTGGGTATCTGAACGAATTACCTGAAGCGGAAGAATCGTTTACACCTGTACTCGACAGTCAAGACAGCAGGGACTTAAAAGCGTATGTTCACCGTGTGAGGGATGATTGTGGAATAGCTGTAGCTTCTCCTGTAGCTTCTCCTGTAGCTAATCCACCAGCCGACTCTATGGTCAATGCTCCTGCTACTGCTCCTACCATTCCTACCATTACTCAATTATTCAATGACTTCTGTATACACAAAACAAAGACAGGGAAGTGGAAAGGAGATAGAGCCGACCTAAATATTAAAGCGTATGGTAAACCTCTATCATACTTCACTGACCTAACGAAACTTACTGATATAAGACAGGCAACTAAAGCGCACGTAAGGTCATTCAAAGACCGTTTACTCAGTGACCATAACAAATCAACACCATCAAACTACTTCAACAAGACAGCTGCTTTCTTCGCTTGGGTGATGCAAGAGACTGATTACCTTGAACATTCTGTATTCAAGCAGGTAGGGGGATTATCACGGGGTGATGTAAAGGGAGCACTGCCAGTCAGTACTGAAGATACACGTAAGATTCTACGTATAGTCCCCTCAGAGTTTACTGATGTGTTCAAGCTGTACTTTTACACTGGTCTTAGGAGTTCTGAACCTTTCAATAACATGGACTGGTTAGAAGTAGATAGTATCAAGTGTTTAAGGATTACCGATAGCAAAACCAAAGCATCTAATAGAACGATACCATTGCACAGCTCAATAGAGCACCTATACGGCCTTAACGTTAAACAGGTAGCCGATACACCTAGTAAACTTAACACTGCCTTAAAGGCATTCACAGAACGCTCAGTAACACTGTATTCATTCCGTCATGGTATAGCCGACAGGTTAAGACAAATAGAGAACTGTCCTGATGGGTTGAGATACGCTATCACTGGGCACGCTCAAGAGGGAACTACTGACCAACACTATGGAGATGGCTGGACAGCACAGATAGGGCGTATGAAGAAGGTTATAGACCAATTACCTGAGTTGTGAGGGGAAGAGAAGAGAGAAGATAGAAGAGAGGAGAAGGTAGGCAGGTTAGTCACACACAGTAGAGCCTCCCTGAGAGGCTTTCTCCTCCTACCTACCACCTTTTGAGCAACGAGAAGCGCATAGTCATCATTACGCTATCGCTTAAGACCTCCA
>NZ_JAHHPN010000591.1:0-1508 GCF_024606325.1 Endozoicomonas sp. ONNA1 | reverse complement strand
TTGGCGCTCACGGTTACAGGAGTGAAGGCACTCTGCATGAATTTCTCAGTACCCTTGTCGGACAGCATTTGCACAACCTTATTGAACTGAGGCAAATTGACGCAGTGTCTGTAGCCAAGGAGGTGCTCAAATTCATCCACTGTCTGATATCCATCGACACCTCTGACGGCCTTTATATAGTTTTCAAGTTCAATCTTGCTGATCAGACCTTCACCCAGCAGAGCAATGATCGTGTTACCACTGGCAGAATGGGTAGTGAAGTATTCTGAGAAGCTTTTCAGGTCTTTTGGTTCATACCCGAAGTGGTGAATGCCTGCTTTGCCCATACCGAGAATTTTGTCGTCATATTCCTGTGCCCCTGTTGCCATCAGACGTCTGGCCTTGTTCGACAGAATATGCACTTCTTTGAGAACTATCAGAGGTTGAGATTCCGGTGAGACCGCCTTCAGGCACTTAAAAACTTCCACAATCCGACTGGCTTGTGTAAATGTCAGTTTTTCTCCGATTATTGCCTGCAGGCGAATCGGTGCAAATTCATCGTCAAAATCGAAACTCGCAAGAAATGATGTTGTTTTAACGCTTTCTTCTGCTAACTCTGCCAGACCTATTGCGGCTTCCAGAGCTTGTTTTTTAAGAGGGTGCTGCTGTATGAGTTTGTGGATAGCGTTCAGAACTTTTGCCTGCTTCGGAGTGAACTGGAAGGGGCCAATGTCACTTTCGACGGCTTCCTCTGCAGCCTTCAGATCCTCCTTCATTCTCTCAATGTCTGCTTTCCTGATTTCAATCTCACCTTGTAGATGAGCCTGTTTCTGAATCAGTTGCCGGATCATGCCGCCAGTACCCTCATTACCGCCCAGTTGTATCTGTTTGTTTCTCAGGGCATTAACCCGGTCTTCATAGGTGTCAGAAGAGTCTGGTTGAAGCCCCACGGCTTGTTCAGTGGATTCAAGTATCTCTTTAAGATCCTCCAGAGCTTTTTTCGTTTCTGCTACAGCCTGACTTTTATGCTCCAGGTCTGAGTTCAGCATAGCTATTTCGTTATTATGCAGGGCTTCAGCCTTCTCATCGATCTCTCCAGAAGGGGTGTTCTCCTTTTTTTTAAGAGCCAGATGCTCTTTTACATTAGTTTCTTCACGCAGTGCATGAGTTAACTCCATACTTTTCCTGTCGTGCACACGCAGGAAGTCTTTGACCCGAGTGTACTTTTGCCTGGTTAAAGGCAGTTCACCCAATGCGTAATGGGCTTCGTCCGGGTCATTAGAATTTGTATGGGAAGCAATAGCAATAAAGTAATCTGCTTCCTCCATTAATCCGGGGTCACCTTGTATCTGAAGGTTAAGATGTTTACTGGCAGCTTCCAGTTTCTCGAGGACTTCATCCCGTCTCTCAGCGCCGTCTCCCCTCAGGAAATGTCTGATGTCGTCTACTCGCTCTTCAGTGGTTTGCCCGTCGTCTGCAGGCAGGTCGTAATCGATCTGGATTTGTTTAATGGCCTGATTGAGAGTCTT
>NZ_JAHHPN010000590.1:0-4609 GCF_024606325.1 Endozoicomonas sp. ONNA1 | reverse complement strand
ACCGGAGCGTAGTGTTATCAGAAATGGTGATTTTTTCTTCCCATGATCCATCGTCTCCCAGATCACAGATTTTCGCTTTGCCATAAGGAGAGGCAGTCACCAGATGACGGCTATCGGGACTGAAGTTGGCTGATTTGATGAATCTTTTATGGCAAATAGTGTTTTTCTCTTCCCATGATCCACCGGCCTTCTGACTATGGATTTTCGCTACATTATCCGCAACGGTCATTACATGGCGGCTATCGGGGCTGAAATTGCCGCCCTTGATGTGGTACTTCTGGGATATTTTGGCTTTTTCCACTAACTCAAACTGTTCACATTGAGACATCCGTTGACTGTTGGTAAAAAGGAGCAGAGCGGGAAAGTAAGCATTATTTCGTTGTTTTACGAGTGACTCGACAGCCTCCTTATTCACAATCGGCTTCAACCAATCACAGAGTTGTTGATCATCTTTTGCCGTAATGAGGGTCTTGAGTTGATATTGGTGTGGTTCAGGGAACCGTCGAAACCATGCGCTTTCCACAGCCCTGTCCTGTTTTACAAGAGTGTGAAGATATTTGCATACCTTTGCTAAACGGGTAACCCCTCGAAAATCCAGGCAGCGAATGATTTTGGAATGAATCTCTACGGGTAAATGGAAGAATGCAGGTTCAATGCTGTTTTGTACAGTCACCTCCCTGCTCACACTGACACCTCTTGGTGTTTCCTTCAGTCGAGTTTGCTTCAAGGTTGACGAGAGTGAAGCGTCAATGCTGGAATGGCTGTTCGTGAAATGCATGTCTGTGCCTTAAAAGTTAGTATTTATCCTCGGTTAGAAAGGACATTTAAATGGATTGAAAGCTTAGAACCGATTTCAGAGTGAAAGTTCAAAACATTGAAGTCAGTGAAACTCAGCAAAAACAGCGCCCTGATCCGGGAAAACGCTTCGCACGTTCATTTCTGCAAAAGTGCTTCTAATGGTTCCCTGCTTTTAGAGGGTTTTATGCTCATTCGATCATCCATTGTTCCTCCCTTTCTTAGTTCAGTGATTCTCACCTTCATATCTGCACTGACGGTCAAAGCATACCGACCATCGGCGCTGAAGGTGGCTATGACGACTGCACTATTGTGTTGAATGGTGGCTTTTTCTACCCATGATCCATTAGCCACCAGACCAACAATTTTTGCCGTTTTGTCGTAACTGGCGGTCACAACAAGGCAACCATCGGGACTGAAGGTGGCTGAATGGACGCGATCATTGTGAACAATGGTTTTCTTTTTTACCCATAATCCCTCGCCATTGCGGCCATAGATGTTTGCCGTTCCATCATGACTGGCAGTCACCACATGGCGAGCATTGGCGCTGAAGTTGGCCGAGGTGATCGCCACCTCGTGTGGAATAGCAGCTTTTATTAACCATGATCCACTGTCTTGGAGACTATAGATTTTTGCCGTGCCATCCTCACTTTCGGTCACCACATGGCTGCCATCGAGGCTGAAGTTGGCTGAGTAGACAAAATCACGATGAGAAATTACGGCTGCCTTTTGCCATGAACCATCGTCTTGCAGGTTATAAATTTTCGCCTTACGATCTTCACTAGTGGTTACCAGATGATGACTGTTAGCATCGAAGGTAGCTGAGAGGATCCCACCCTCATGGGTAATGTTAGCTTTAACTTCCCATGATCCGTCTTCCTCCTCACTATAGATTTTTGCAGTCTTGCCAAAACTGAAGATCAGCGCATGACGGCCATCGGGGCTCAAACTGGCATACCTGATCAGAGCATTATGTTTAATCGTGGCTTTTTTTTCCCATGATCCATCGGTCTCCTGGCCATAAATTTTCAATATCCCCGAAGCGGCGGTCACTGATAAGCGGCCATCAGCAGTGAAAGTAGCCGATTTAACCATTTCATCATGGGCTATGGTGGTTTTTACTTTCCATGATCCATCGTCCTTCTGGCCATAGATTTTTGTAGTCTTAATGCTATCGCCACCGGCGATCAATAAACTATGGCCATCGGAGCTGAAGCTGGCTGACTGGACCAAAGCATTATTATTAATAGTGGCTTTTACTTTCCATGACCCATCGGCCTCCTGGTCACAGATGTTCACCGTTTTATCGCGACTGACGGTCACCAGGTGACAGCTATCGGCACTTAAGGTGGCTATGTAGATACCTTTAAGATGGGTAATTTCGGTTTTTGTCTCTAAGCTCAATGTTTCACATTGAGACATCAGTTTACTTTTGGTGAAAAGAATCAGGGCAGGAAAATAAGCGTTATCTCGTTTTTTTACGAATGACTCGACAGTGCCCGAATTCGCAAACGGACTCAACCAATCACGGAGTTGTTGATCATCTTTCGAAGTAAAGATGGTCTTCAATTGATATTGGTGTGTTGAAGGAAACCGACGATACCATGCTCTTTCCAGAGCTTTATCTTTTTTAACAAGACCGTGAAGATATTTGCATACCTTTGCCAAGGCGGCAATCTCCCGAAAACCCAAATAGCGCATAATCATGGACTGTGTTAAGTCGGGCAAATTGAGGAATGAAGGTTCATTTTTGTCATTTACAATAACGTCCCTGCCTGCACTGACACCTGTTGGTGTTTCCTCCAATCGGGGCTGCTCAGATTCTGGCGTGAGTGAACCGTCAATGGTGGAATTGCTGCTAGTAGAGTACATGCCTGTTCCTTTAAAGCTCCAAGGTCGGTATTTATCCTCGGTTAGAAAGAATATTTAAGATTGATTGAGGGCTTAGACCCGGTTTGAGAGTGAAAGTTCATAACATTGAGCTCAGTGAACCCAAGCAAAAGCAGGGCCCTGATCCGGGAAAATAACAGTAAGACACTTTTCCATTGAGAGCCCGCTGCAAATAACGCTGTTTTTAAATCGGTTATCATCAAAAACACGCTTAATTGCCGGTCGTTTTAGAGACAGATTGTACAAAAAATGATTACTCGCTTTACACGTTCATTTCTGAAAAAAGCGCTTCTGATGGTTCCCCGCCTTTAGCGGGTTTTATGCTCATCCGATCATCAACCGTTCTTCCCTTTATTAGTTCAGTAATTCTCGCTTTGTTATCTTCGCTGATGGTCAACACATATCGGCCATCGGCATTGAAGGTGGCTGAGGTGACTGCACTCTCGTGTTGAATGGTGGTTTTTTCTACCCATGATCCATCAATCCACAGACCATAAATTTTTGCCGTGTGATCTCTGCTGGCGGTCACCACAAGGCTACCATCGGGACTGAAGATAGCAGATATGAGCTGATCCTGGTGGGCGACGGTGGCCTTTTTTACCCATGATCCATCGCCCTTCCTGGTATAGATTTTCGCCGTTTTATCATGACTGGCGCTCACCAAATGGCAGCCATCGGCGCTAAAGGCGGCTGAGATGACCGCCCCATTGTGTTGAATGATGGTTTTTTTTTCCCATGATCCACCATCCTCCCAGCCATAGATTTTTGCCGTGTTATCTTCACTGGCGGTCACCACATGGCGGCCATCGACGCTGAATTTGGCGGAGTGGAGCAAATGATCATGGGAAATGGTGATTATTTCTTGCCATGATCCATCCTCCTGCAGGTCACATATTTTCGCTGCCCCATCAACACTCATGGTTACCAGATGACGGCAGTCGGCGCTGAAGCTGGCTGATCTGACATGATTATTGTGGGTAATGGTGGCTTTTACTACCCATGAATCACTGTCATCCTGACTATAGATTTTCAGAGTGTAATTTCTACCGACGACCACCACATGACGGCTATCGGCGCTAAAGCAGGCCAACTTGACCAGACTTCCATGGTTAATGGCGGCTTCTGCTTCCCATAACCCATTGTCCTTCTGGCCGTAGATTTTTATGGTGTGACCTATATCGGCAACCACCACACGACGACCATTGGGGCTCAGGCTGGCGAACCAGATCTGAGCATTGTGATTAATAGTGGCTTTTTCTTCCCATGATCCATTGGTCTGCAGGCCATAGATTTTTATCCTACTATCGAGACTGGCGGTCAGCACAGTGCGGCCATCAGCACTGAAGGTGGCTGAATTAACTAATCCAGCATGGATAATGATGGTTTTTTCTTTCCATGATCCATCGTCCTTCTGGCCGTAGATTATTGCCGTCTCAAGATTATTTCCACCGGCAATCAACAAATGACGGCCATCGTAACTGAGGCTGGCCGATAAGATGCGACCATGATGGTTGATACTGGCTTTCTCATTCCATGATCCATCGGTCTTCTCTCCACAGATTTTCACCGTATTATCCAAACTGGCGGTCATCAAGTATCGGCTATCGAAGCTTAAGATGGCTTTCCGGATAGAGGCAGGATGGGTTATTTCGGCTTTTGTCTCTAACTTGAATCTTTTACATTGAGACATCAGTTTACTTTTGGTGAAAAGGGACAGAGCAGGAAAAAAAACATTATTTCGTTTTTTTACCAGTGACTCGACAGTGCCCGCATTGGCAAACGGTTTCAACCAATCACTGAGTTGTTGATCATCTTTTGTTGTAAAGATGATCTTTAGTTGATACTGATGTGTTGAAGGAAAACGACGATACCACGCTCTTTCCAGAGCTTTATCTTTTTTTACAAGCTCGTGTAGATGTTTGCA
>NZ_JAHHPN010000589.1:0-7368 GCF_024606325.1 Endozoicomonas sp. ONNA1 | reverse complement strand
ATCTGAATATTGTGGTAGGCAGCGGCTTCAGGGCGAAACCTCTGGATACTCAGGTGGATGACCGGCTTTATGTCATCAGAGATCCCAATATTTACAACGCGCCTGTCAGTTATGACTACCACAATGGTTCAGTCATTGATGAGTCAGCGCTCTACGATGCCACGGCCAACCTCGTACAGCAGGGAAATGGGGGGCAGCGAGCGGCGGCTCTCAATGCGCTGGACAGTCAGAAAGGATGGTATATCCGCTTTGAGGTGTCTGGAGAAAAACTATTGGGCAGGCCCACCGTGTTCAATAATGTTTTGACCTTTACTACCTATGCGCCTGGTGGCGGTGGTTCCAGCTTCCTCTATGTATTGAACATCGATAATGCCGGCGCAGTGCTTGATCTTGATGGTAACAGTCAGGTGGTTAAGGGCGACCGCAAGAGACAGCTTCGTTACAGTATCCTGACTCCAGCCCCTGTCATTCTTAACCGTGGCAGTCAAGGCGCAGATATCTGTGTGGGTGGGGAGTGTTTTCAGGATATTCTCAGGGAAGCGGGTTCGATACCTTTCCACAAAACGTTCTGGAGGGAAAATCAGTGAGAAAGGTAAAGGGATTTACACTGCTTGAAATCTTTATTGTGGTGACCATCATCAGTCTGCTTATCGGAATTATGGTTCCGTCGTATAACGAATATGTGTTGCAGTCACGACGCAGCGAAGGCATATCATCCCTGTTGACGATGATGCAGCAGCAGGAACGATATTTTACCGAACAACTGACGTATACCAGTGATCTCTCAAAATTGGGTTACACACTGGCCGGCCCCAATAATGTGTCTTCCGAGAATGGTCATTATCTGATCACTGCGACAGCCTGTGCTTCCATGACAATCTCCCAATGTGTATTGCTCACCGCAACCCCCCAAGGTGTTCAGGCTCCGGACGGTACCCTGACCATTAACAGCCGTGGTACCCGAACGCCTGTTAGTGCCTGGCAATAGCTTCTTCTCACCAGCAGCCCGAAGACGGTGCCGCCGCGCTGTTCAGGCTGCCTTTGACCCCGAGCTGATTCAAGGTGATGGTTCGACAGTCAGTATCGTCAATCTGGCTACTGCTGCTATTCGCCGTAGCCGTCAACGTATACGTGGTGTTTGTCCCTGTTACCGCAATGGTGTAATGCCCATCTGGAGAAGTAGCACCACCAAGATTGTTGATATCAGTGGTATAAGCATTATCGTAGGTGTAAAACTTTTCTTGTTCTGCCGCTGCCGTCATCAGGGCGACATGGGCATCCGTCCTGCGACTTTCAAAAACATATTGTTGATAGGATGGGATGGCAACAGCGACAATGATGCCGATGATAGCAACGACGATCATCAGCTCGATCAGAGTGAAGCCACTGTCTTCCATAGACATTGACCGGTTGTCCATAACTCAGCTCCTTAACATAATGTCTACTTGGGAATATTAAATATCTGTCGCCAGGATTGTCGCCCGTCATCCGTCAGCGTGTACTCCAGATCGGTGCTGGAAATATTACCGGCCCCTCCCTGAATAATAATGCTGGTTTTGCCATCACTGCCCTGGTGAATTACCGGAGCCGGAGCCAGACCTGCACCCAGGCTGATTTTCCTTTCGGAGATCGTGTTATCAGTAAAACCATTCGGAGTCAGCACTTTCTGAAGACTGGCGGGTATGGCCGTGCCTGTCTGGTAGTGCAGCGCATTCAGGTAGCTGGTGCCATCCACCAGACACTGATCGGCAGGGGGCTGGTATTCGCTAAACAGCAGCAAGGCAAAAGCATTGGCCGGGGAGCTAATACTTTTACCGGCAGGATCTTTGCCGTCATAGATCAGTCGATTTTTCCAACCGGCTTCGGTGGTCAGGGCGTTGCGAAGGGATTCAAAATTACTCACTGTCTTGCCCGCAGATACCGTAAAGCCGGAGGCCAGATCGCCATCGGCCTCCACCTTAATATCCGTGGTATCAATCAGGTTGCTGAAGGGCACTGTGCCATAAGAGAACACGCCACTGAGTCTGGGTTCTTTTACGCCAAAAAAGAATTCCTGCCGGGTATTAAGGCTGTCTTGCCGGGTCAACTCACGGCCAGTACCAACAAAGACCCAGCGTTCATTATCGCTGTTGGTCACCGCCGTCGGGCGGGCAGTCACAGGGCGCTGCGGGCGAGTTAATGTGCCCAGTGTCCAGTTAGCAGCCAGTGGATCTTCCAGATTGATCCTGAGCAGCTCGCCACTGAGATTGCCTGCGGTTTCCACACTGCCAAAGTAGATGGCATCGTCATAGTAATCCTGATCCCAGTCCACGGTGGTCATATGGCCGGCATAAGCCTGGGCGATACCGCTGTCCATGGGGTCAAAGGTGCTGAGAAAGCTTTTGCTCTTAAGGTCATAGACGAACACTTTCATGTTCTGGTCACTGGTGGCATCGTCCAGTGCCTGTCGTATACCACTGAGCCCCGTGCCGGTCGGACCAGAGCCAAAGGCCAGGTACCAGTTATTTTCGGTGGGAAAGTTATAGTCACCGGAAGCATCGGGTTTTCGCCTTTGTATCACCACGGGGCGGCCCGTGGTAAAGCCCAACTCCGGGTGAGTAATTTCTGCCATCAGTTTGGGAGGCTTTGTCGGGTCGGTGATATCCAGCATGACGTAGGCAGAGCGCATGGTTCGGGCAGCACTGTTCACTGTGACGTCAATGGGGCCGCCGCCCAGTCGCATACCCATGAGCAGGACTGTTCCCCAACCCTTGGGGTGTTCGGCATCCGCAGGGAAAATATTGGCGTCAAAAATCAGGGGCTCGCCATCCATGTAGTAGACATGGGGGTAATCCTGTTCTGTCAGCCAGCGAAGATGGGGTAAAAGGTTCATGGGAGCGTAGGCCCAGAGTTCTCCACCCAGAGGGTGCTGATAGGTATCAGAGGAATGGCTTAGTTCAAATTGCTGATTAGTGTTGTTCCAGAAGCCGGCATTGAAGGCATGAATCATCCCGTCATTGGCACCCACATACACCACCTGACGACGGTTTTCGTACTGTTTTTGAAACTCGATAAAAGTTGAGTCATTGCTGTTGAAGGGTTTGCTGTCAGAGTAATACCCTTCCGGTTTGGAGACGACGACGGGGTTGGAATGAATGATGTCGCCCAGGCGCCAGACTTCCATATCGCCATCATTATCGATGTCTACAGAGCGGGAGCGGTAACCCGGCTGATCTTCGCCGCGAATGTACTTCACCAGTTTGTCCGACTCCGACGCATTCACACCCAGATAGCCACTGTTGTTGCCTGTGAAGGTGGCAGAGACGAACGGTTGTTCCTCACCGCTATCAACATTGCCATTATTATTGGCATCCAGCCAGGTGAGAATGTGACGGCCAGTATTGGTCAGCGCCGTATAGTTTCTTTGACTGGTAACGTTGCTGACTTCCATCAAGCGTTTACGGGCATCCCAGACGGGTTTCAGATCGGTCAAATCCACTCTGCCGCCATCTGCTGTCAGTGTCACGCCGTTGTCGGAAGAGGTATATCGCTGAATGACAGTGGAATTACTGATGGGGTCGAAAGACAGGGTCACTATCCGGTCGGTTGCATAGTCATCGAGGGTGCGGTTCCCATTGGTGTCCTCACGGAAGTGACCTTTGGCATCAACAAACAAACTGTGAACCAGCCCAACCCAACTGATATCAATGTTATTGACGGTCACTTCGGGAAGAAACAGCCCCTGGATGGCTGAGCTCACACCGCTGGCACTGTTAGCCACCAGGGCAGCACTGGCACCGGAAGAGATGCGGCTGGCGATATCCTCAAGTATCTTTCCCAGCTGTTGACCCAGTCGGGCAGGGTTGCTGACGACAAAGTAATTATCAGGAATACCATCCGGATCCAGAGAGCCTGTCAGGTTGTTGCGGTTGTCCCACTCCTTGTCATCGGCGTCAGGAATGTTGTCACCGTTGGCGTCATGATTAGGCGTGCCATCGTTATCAAGGTCGTTAAAGCCACCGTACTTTGCTGCCATAAATAAAGGTTTTGGCAAACGATTGGAAACAGTCGCGTTTGGCGTGAAATTTTTGGTGACATCGGTAGGGGTTAACTCTGTGCCAGTGTTACTGAGGCATGAGGGCCCGTTGCCGCCTGTGGCTATGCGGTCTGACTCTCTGCAGGTTCGCATCAATAATGCCGACTCACTGTCACCATCATCGTAGCTCTGGTTTAACTTAGGGGTGTTGTTAATGTAATCGGAGTTGTATTCGGCATCCAGAACCATACCGCTATAATTCTGGACCCCCGATATGGAGTAGCCATACCTGAAACTGTTGGAGCCATTGAATGACGGGTCAAACAGACGCACGCTCAGATTATTGGTGGATGTGGTGATGGTATAAGAGGCTTCGGAGTCGGTATCACCATCTCCGCCAAAGGTTTCATCGGCCCAGCCTAAGCGCAAGGTAATGCTGTCAAGCAGGCCTGAACTGTCCAGGGTAAAGCTCTCTACCGTCTGGTCCAGATGACGGCAGGGGCGATAGAGTGTTTCGTCAAAACCATCTGCATAGTCAATGGTCTGGCAGATTGGGGTCAGTGACACAGTTTTGCGGTTGCCGAGGCCGTCAGGAACACCAAAGGTCAGTGTCGGAACTGTCTGAGCCAGTTCAACAGTATAAGTGGTAACCGTCTGGTTGCCCGCCAGGTTTGATCTCAGGTCGTGGGTTCGCGCGTAGTGTGCCAGACCGGCCATATAATAGCTGCCTTCATAGTGCGGAACTTCAGGACAAATACCCCGGGCATCAGACAGGCCATTCAGGTTTTTGGGTTCGCACTGTCGGATGCCACTGCTGCCGTTACTGCCGATGATGAAGGAGCCGGGAAACGAAAGACCAGGTTCAAGGTTACCGACATCATTGGTTAACCGGTCTAGTTGTGGGATCCCGGACGAGAGTATATCGCTAATATTGCTGTAGTCATCGCTATCGTAGGAGTTCTGTCCTGTCGATAACACAATAATGGCGCAGTTGGCACAGCGGCTATCAACCGTAAATGGATCCTGCCAACCGGGTTTTGGTAATCCCAGGTCCGAACTCACACTGTAATCGGTAGAAGGTCCGGATTCCCCTGCAAAGTAGCGGAGCGCTTCCAGGTAGATTTCTGACATGGGATTGCCCCAGTCTTTACAATTCACCGGGCTGCCAGAGCTGCAATTATATTTCTGGTCGGTGTAACTGTATTCCGAAATTCTGAAACGGTTGACGGTAGCCACCATGCCAGAATTGTTTATAAACTGCCCTGTGCTCTGATTGACTTCATCGCTGGCGAAAGAAATATTCTTGCGTATGACTCCGCCCTGAGTATTGCCGTCATAGCTGCCGGTAATGAGTCCAAACTTTACCTGGTCCTGATAGGTTTGAATCAGTCCCACCGGTTTTTTTGAGCTGCCATAGGTCTGGCAGCCACTATCGGTTGAGCCACTGTGACAGACATCGACCCTGACGTTGTAATCGGCATCCGATGAGCCCTGACAGCGAACCCGGTTTAAACCCGCCCAGTTTGGGTCATTGCTGCTTCTGACTCTCAACAGGGGAGCACCGTTCTGACTCTGGTTCAGATTACAGAGAGTAATGCTGGAAGTGTAAGGCGTGAAGTCATTGACATCCCCTCCCGTATAGATCTTGCTGAATGCATGGAAGTCGTAGGGGATTTCTGCCCTTTCCAGGGTAGTCAAGCCAGTGGTATCGGTCACTCTCATTCCGCCGTAGAGCACCTTACGGATCAGGTCGATCCGGGACATTGTCACCCAGTTTAAAAAGTTACCACTCCAGGGTGCGCCTGACGTGGTGCAGCTATGGCCATTGGCTCCTGTTGCTCTTACAGAAGGTTGAAAACGACTGCTGCTGTAGGTGTAGCACCAGTCTGATTCAAAATATCCATAGTAATCAATGGTGTCTTTGTAGGTGGTATCTATTAAGCCATCACCGTCTACATCCGTGTAGTCGCTGTAGGCTTTTTTGAAAAGTTCGTGATCAAAGGAGAGCGCAAAGAGCACCAGAGGGGGGGAGCTGGTGGTTCCCTGACTGGGAGTTGCAGCATAGTCCGAGGAGGCTGCAATGGCCTGTTGCGAGCTCAATGCTTGTAGCAAGCATGTCAGTAAACAGATTGTTAGCCAAAGCCTGTGTGAGAACTGTTTTCTGGCTGAAAAAAATGCAGACAGGCTGATCCCTTTTGACACGAACACTGTGAAAATCCTTTTATGCGAAGTTAACTCACCGTTTGTAGGTAGACTGTAACATGACCTGACTATTGAGGTTATCGACTGAAGCGAGCACGGTTACACGATAAAGCTTTGACCAGTCAGAAGGGTTGGCAGGATTGGGGCTGACCCCAAACAGGGTTCTTGGAACATAGCAGAGAAATTCTAAAATATAGCGGGCAGAGCTTCCTGAAGGCATGGTGGTGGCGGCAATGGTTTTGCCGGGGTCTTTCCAGAGCGCGGCGCTCTCCCAGGGACGGGCATGTCCGGCCCGACAGCTGATAATACTGTTGCGGTCAGAGCCACTGAAGCAGAGGCCGTTACTGCAATCACCGGCGAATGTGTTGATGTCATTACAACTGTTTTGATTTTTGATACAGCGTTCGGCCTCCAGCAGAACGGTTTCCGCAGCGACGAAAGCGGCCTGATGAGTCCGGTAGCTGGCTGACATTCTCTGCTCAAGGCTTGAGAATTGCACTGCTGTCAGGGTTGCCATCACCATCAGGGTAAGAAAGATCATGGTGTAGAGCAGAGCGCTCCCGTTTTCATCATGATGTCTTCTGATGCGGCTCATGATTCCCCTCTGTTTCTCAAGGCCATGGTCATGACGTATTCCTTTCGCAAAAAACGATCCGACTGAGCAACCTGTACACCATCAAAAAGATAGGTTCTTGGGGGCGCCGGTGAAGGTGCCGGAGCAGGGAGAATTTCTGTTTCACTGCGCGTCAGCAGATGAATGCGGATGGAGGTGGCCTGTAGCCAGTCAGCATGGCGAAAACTTCGATCACCGGCACTGATATAGCGGTTAGCAACCCCATCGTTATCGGTATCCAGACCATAATGAATTCGAATATCTTCAATACCATCCACGATGGCCAGCGCTGTGGGGTTGCCTGCTTCTTTTCTGAACAGGGTCGGCAGTCCGTTATCCGGTTTTACAAAATAACTCACAGATTCCAGCGGCTTCAGATAACCCGGGTTAAATGACAGAGCGCCGGTAGGGGTTGAACCATCATAACAACGAAAGCTGCCCTTGAGTTGATTGACACAATTGCTGAAATCGCCGCCACCGCTGGTGGTATGGGTGACTGTGCTGCCACTGATGGAACTCAGGGCTATCAGAGCTACCT
>NZ_JAHHPN010000588.1:0-2608 GCF_024606325.1 Endozoicomonas sp. ONNA1 | reverse complement strand
TCCACGTACTTCATAGATAGATTTAATACCAAGTGCTTTGGCTGCATAGTTAGTCGCAACACCATTTACAAAATTAGAAGCACTGTGTAGAACACCGACTTCATGTTTTTTAGCATGTTCAATGATGTGTTGGGCATACTTCGTCAGGTACTCATCAAGTGGAATAAAGCCATGCCCTTCAGTTTCGGTTGGAAGTCTATAGTACGGGATACCGTCTACACGCTCAACTTGTGAAACTGGGTAATCACGGAATTTACGTAAATCCTGTGGGTAACCACGTCGGGTTATAGCGCTAAAGTCAATACCATGCTCACGTAATTCAAGCATTAGTCCATGCGCTCGTGTTGCATAACCAGCAGAATGAACGGGCAAAGAATTATAAAGGGTATATAAAGCTTTGTTTGCTATACCGACATGACTCTCCTGAATAGCGGGCATAGGAAATCCGTATTCAATCAGCCTTTGATAACCCTTTAGCAATTCCTGTTGATGCTTATGCGTATTAACTGTTGTATCAAGTCCACTCTCATTTAGTGCATTGTAAATTAAGCCCTGTTCGAAGTATTGCTTTGACAGATTAAGTGCAACTTTTTTATTGCCTTGGTCGACTAACTTTTTAGCTACATCAATACTTTTTGCTGTATATTCATCATCAGCTTTCAGGCATAAATAAGTAATCCATAAAACAGACTCTTCGACTAAATGATTATCTAAAGAATTTGGTAATGCCGCTTTTATAGTATGTTGAATAGATCCAGTAAGCTTGTATTTATTCAGTAGTGTGCTTTTGTGAGAAGTTGCATAGCTTATAACGAAGCGCTCAAGGAGAGTATTGCTCTGATCGAATTCAATACATCTGGCATATACCTTTGCTGCCATTTCCATGCTCTTGTTAGCATACAATCTAGCAGCAACGACTTTAAGATAAGCTATATCATCAATTTTATCAATTACTGGTGTTATAAACTGGCAAGCAATGTTGGTTTTTGTATTTTTGTATTCACTAAATAGAGCTTTGGCTAACTTTAACTTAGTACTGTCATTTCTTAATTGACTAAAAACGTCAAAAGCAGTTTTTTTATTTCCAGATTCTATCAAATTGCATATTTTTGGAAAAAGCTCAGTAAGGTTTGTGCTTTTTATAAGGGATTTTGACAGACTTTCTTTACGATTTTTAACAACAGCCGTGAAACGCTTATCTTCCGAAATGGCTATAGCTTTTTCACCATAACTCACGGCAAGTTCAGTATCACTATCTTTAAATATGTTGAAATAGGTTTTATATAAGTTACACTCCAATTCGGGGTTTAGTTCAACTGCTTTGATTAACCAAGCTTCAGTTTCTTGAGCAGTGTTATTTTTTGAAAACTGAACCAACCCAGAAACGTTATGGGAAGAAATCCAGCGTTGATGTGCTTGCGTCTGCTTTGCTTGAACGCGCTGTATTCTCACCTTTATTGATTCAGCAAGTTTCTCATCAAACTTTATCTTTAATGCCTTTTGACCATAGGGGATTGCACTTTCAGGTGACGATTCTTTTAATATAGAAAATAACGCAAGATTAATGTCATAATCATGTGCACGACCAATCTTAACTTGTGATCTAGCCCAATTTTCAACCTTATGAAGTGGTTGATTTTTCAAGCGTTGCGCAAGTTCTGACTTCAACAGCTGGTAACTATAAGGCTTGGTAATATGGCGAATAATAGTCTTAAACATATTAGTTAATCAATGATTTTTATATCTAGTTGTTACTGGAACTTCGTGATCATTTATCAACAGGGTTGTTGATTCATTTGTATTACGGTAGATTATATCTTCTGCATTACCTTCAGGTGTTTTCCATTTCACTCGAATGTATTTCCCTGCGCTATTTGACTTAAGCATAATAGGTTGCGGATTATTACCTTCTTTTTTACTGATAGAAAAAAGAGTGGCAAAAGTATGTTCTTCGCTGTTATCAACAGTAAAACCAATGGCATCATTGGGTTCAAGCTTGTATGGTTCGACACTAATCCAGCCTTGAAGCCTAGGCTCGAATTGAGCCTTTAAATGCTCGGATTTTTCATTATCTCCAAAGTTTGTTACCCATACTCTATTTTCAGGGCTTAAATCAGCATGTATCGAATCAATAGTTTGATTTAAATGAAGGTTCGGGTCGAAGTGAAACCATTGTGTAAACTTATGCTTCGTAGGACTTTTTAGATGATCAATTATAAGCAGCCATTTTCCAGGTTTAAATAGTACAATGCGCCTGTGGCGAGTATCAAAAAACCTTTTTCTGAAGAGAAATGAATCAACTAATTTCACATCACCAGCTTCACTCCATGCCTCAATTGCTGAGCCAAAGATATCATGGTTGTACCTACTATAGTCTTTTTCATCTATTTCAACACAGTTATGAGCTCTAGTGCTCTCGACATATAAACGCTCAACTGAGTTTTTTTCGTAACCAAACTTTCCTGCATCTACTAGTATTCTTTGGCCAAGTTCTGACCATTCAAATGTAAAATCATCTGCATGTTTATGTGTGCGCTTGTGAAATGAAGCGCTATATGCCAAATATGAACATTCTACCCAGGGTTTCTTGTCCCATTTATCTCGGAAA
>NZ_JAHHPN010000587.1:0-30746 GCF_024606325.1 Endozoicomonas sp. ONNA1 | reverse complement strand
CTCGCTATTCTCCTCAGAAGCAGAAATTTTTATCCTCAATTTCTTGCAATCCTCGCTACGGACGCTTAAGTCCGACAGGCTCCTGGCCTAAAGTTTCTTCGGTATCCAAATCGAACAGGTGGCATTGAGAGACCCTGAATTTCAACAAGGCAGAGTCACCACCCGACACCAGCCTGTCAGCATCGAAGGGTATCCTTGAGATCATCCTGTCACCTCCCAACTGAAAATAGAGGTAAAGTTCATTGCCCATTGATTCCACCACATCAATTTTGTGGCGTTGGGTGTTGACTTCGCAAGGTGAAGTAAAGTCGCTGGCTAACTGAATATGCTCAGGGCGAACGCCAAACCAGACCCACTCACCTGTTCTCTGTCTGGCCAGGCCTTGCTTTTGTTTCGGTAGCTCCCAGCGATGTCCACTCTCTGCAATCACATTCATTACGCCATCAATGTCATCAATACGCACTTTAATGATGTTCATCGCCGGAGAACCAATAAAACCGGCAACAAACTTATTAGCAGGGTATTGATAGAGGTTCATCGGCGTATCGACCTGCATTATTTGACCTTGGTTAAGTACACAGATTCGATCACCCAGCGTCATGGCTTCCACCTGGTCATGGGTGACATAAATCATGGTGGCATTTTGCCCTTCCGCTTTCAGATCATTATGCAGCTGAGCAATACTGACCCGGGTTGACACTCTGAGTTTGGCATCCAGATTTGAAAGCGGCTCATCAAAGAGAAAAACATCCGGCTTGCGAACCATGGCACGACCCAAAGCCACCCGCTGTCTCTGCCCACCCGACATTTCACCGGGTTTATTTTTCAGTAGATGCTCAATGTCGAGTGTCTTTGCCGCTTCTGCAATACGCTGTTCTACTTCGGCTTTTGCCAGCTTTTGCTGCTTCAAACCAAAGGCCATATTTTCATACACGGACATATGAGGATAAAGCGCGTAGTTTTGGAAAACCATGGAGATACCACGATCTTTGGGAGGCAAATCATTAACTCGCCTGTCACCGATGTACACATCGCCTTCAGAGATATCTTCCAGGCCTGCAATCATTCTCAGCGTGGTTGATTTTGCGCAGCCAGAGGGGCCCACAAACACCATGAACTCACCTTCACGGATGTTGAGATCGACACCATGTACCGCTTTAAAACCATTCGGGTACGTTTTTTCTATCCCTTTCAGCGTGACTTCAGCCATTGCTCAACCTTAAATCAATTCATTAAATGCGTGTGGGTCAAAGTGTGCCACCGATGGGATGACAAGATCTGCCAGAGGCTCCAGCTCGCTCGCCAGGGCTGTCCCTGTCAGTACCCCGATTTTCTTCGCGCCCCCATTGGTACCAAATTCCATATCGGATATCGTATCTCCGAACATTATGACCTCGTGGGGTTCAATGCCACATTGCTGACAAAACGCATTCAAAAGAGCGGGAGCTGGCTTGGGTTCTATATTCCCATCACTGTATCCAACATAATCAAACAGCTCACTCAGACCTGACTGTTCCAGCGTATATAGCGTTGAATCTTTAGTGTCTGCTGTCGCAATGCCTAAAATCATCCCTCGTTGCTTGAGGGAAGTGAGTGTGTCTGCCACTCCGGGTAAGGCTTCAATCCATTCAGGATTTTCTGTAACCTGCTGGTTAAAAGCGTCCTTGGTCACTCTGGTAAATTCTGTCAGTGATACCTTAGGATTGAGCATCTTAAACCATGCAGCAGCTGTGTCTTCAACAGGGTTAGAAGCGAGTAGTCCATGATTGTCGACCTTGTCTCCCTCAACGCCAATCGCCAAGAGTAACTCCGACTCAGTGACATTTTGATGACCTTGTCTATCATCGCTGTAGTTTTTTACCCGATGGCAGGCACTGCGCGAAACCTTTAACCACATATTGTGGAACTCCAATAGCGTGCCATCTTTATCAAACAGTAGTGCTTTATACTTCATCACTATTTAATCGCTCTATCAGCTCTCCCCAACTACGCACTTTCGGGGCTTTAAAAGTAGGCTTGGTACCGTTATAAACAGCATTGATACAGCCTTCGAATTCCCGGGTCTGGGCTCTGCGAATATCAACCCGACACCAATGATAATCGGAATCGACCTTCATCATTTTCGGTTCTGAACCCAGCATCATCGTTGCAACCAACTCGCCATCGACAATGCACTCAGCGAGATAACTCAACTGAGTATCTTGCACGGCTATTCGGTAGCTGAGCGGCTCGCCCGAGCTATCAGCTCCCGGCAAGAGTTGATGGTTGTTGATATCAAACGAAAGCCCGCAACGACGCTCTATGTAGACTTGACCGTTGCGCAAACCGGATAGGATGCCTTCACCACTCAAACCGTGGCTGAAGACAAAGGTAGCAGGATCGCCATATATCGACGGTTCCATCGCTTTGGGGTTGCGTTCATGGGGCTCCAGATGCGAGTCACTTCCACCTATGGCGGCCACCCGATGACCGCAATTCCACATTTCATTGAGCACCCGCAGCGCAGACTCAGTGGCTTGAGGCGATGTCGGCCAGGTGGGATCGCAACACACTTCAAAGGTTGAGATCTGCTCAAGTAAAAGCTGTGGATACTGCCAATGCCAGGGTTTCATCATCGGGTGATTAATACTGATGGAGCTTTGCTCCGCACGGGCGAGTTGCATACCGGCTTCGATAACCCTTTGGCTGGTAAGCTCGACATTTCGAAGATCCAACATGCATTCAGGCCCGTGAACATTAAAATGTCCCAGGTCAGTGGTCACCTCGATGCCAGGTAAGAAAAGACATGACTCAGAGACAGGCAATCCTGGCTGGCAAATGTTGTGTTCGGTAAAGAAAAAGAAATCGAGTTTTTGTGACTCCACAATCTGCTTTGCGGCAGAGAGACTATTGTGACCATCAGAAAGTCTGGTGTGAGCATGAAGATCACCACGATACCAGTGTGATTCGGACTTAAGCAGCTTGCTGTAATCAAAGTGGATACGGTGGTCAGTTCCCACAACCTTTTCGGTGAGCAGCTCTTCATGATTTTGCTCCTGATCGAAGTCAATCCAAATACGATATTGTATGGCACGCTTGGGTCTGAACTCGGCATCCATGTTGTATAAGTCGAGATACCATTCCCCTTCCATAACATCGCCATCAATCGCACCAAACCCTGACCGTTCAGGTTTGAAACACAGTGACTTGTTGGCTTTCTCAAAGAGTGCTTTGCCACGATACTGATCCTTTGCATCGTAGACAGCTGCATACAAAAACCTTTTAGTGACCGTAGAGCCCGTAACATTTACCGATAGCGCTCCGTGCGGTACCTTGAATGGCAGACGAGTTCGTCCAAAGGTGAGCTCACCTTGAAATTCAGTCATAGCTTTTGCCGATTAATCCTTTACTTAAGAAATGCGAGCCCGTGTAAAACGGACTCGACAGGCATTAAGAGCGGTTTACCCTATCTAACGCTCGCTGCGCTTTTTTTGCTGCCCGTTCAAGCGCTTTCTCAGCAGAAATGTTTTGGATTTGAACCTGGTCAGCGGCCACTTTTAAGGCATCCATAATCTTGCCATTGGTTGGATCCAGGAAGTCAGGGCTTGCTGAGCTGGCTTGCTTCAACGGAATCAGAGCTTGCGGGTTCTTATCTGTAAACGACTTGTATTCAGCGACATCCGTCGCACTCATACGAACCGGAATGTAGCCAGTGAACATTGACCAGGCGGCGGTTTTCTCGGCACTTGTGTAGAATTCCATAAACTCAAACGCTCCTTGAGCCGCTTTTTCATCGGTTCCTTCAGGCATCACGTAAATAAGTGCTCCTGCCTGAGGTGCCGAAGGGTGCGATCCCCAGCCAGGCTGGGTGGTCGCCGCCAGTTTATTGAAATCGAGATCACCCTGGTCACCTGAAGAACCGGTATAGCCCAGTGCATGGTCTTTCATTACGTCGTCAATCGTCTTATACCAGTATTCCCAGCCTTGACCACCATAGTGGATACGCATGATTTCATCATCGTGAATCCATTTGCGGAAGCTATCCCAAACTTCAACCCACTCCTGAGAATCGATGAGCACCTTTTTGCCATCATCACTGATCACTTGAGCGCCATTAGAAAAGGCCGCATCAATCAAATTATCAGGTCCCCACATGGGCTCCCAACCGTAAAATACTGTGTTGCCTTTCTCATCACGCTCGGTCACTTTTTCTGCAACTTTTGCAACACCTTGCCAGGTGTTTAAATCTTCTTCTTCAAAGCCGTTCTTCGCCAACACTTGCTTGTTGTAGTAGAAAACCTGTGTTGTGCCATAAGCGGGTAAGCCAAACACTTGTCCATCTTCCGCTGTCACCTGATCTTTAAAGGCACTGACAAAGTCATCAAAGTTGAATTCCTCGTCCATGTATGTCCTCAGGTCACGGCTTAGACCACGCTGACGCATGGCATCAGCGTAAACGGGATCTAACAGAACTAACTCTGGTGCAGTTTTCGATGCCAAACCAGCCTGAAGCTTTTGGTAAGTCTCGGTGTAATTCCCTTGCAAAGCAGGTTTAATTACGTATTCGTCCTGACTCGTGTTGAACTCTTCTATAAGCTCACTCATCATTTGTTGCGGCTTTGTACCGCCCGAATACCAGAAGTTTACTTCGGTTTTTGCCAGCGCAACGCTCGAGAATATAGACGCACTGACTGCGCCTGTGAGCATGAGTGCGAGAGTTTTTAGTTTCATTTCCGTTTACTCTTTTACGCCATTATCGGCGATACCTGAAAGAATCGTTTTTTGACACACGACGAACAGAATCAATAAAGGCAGCACTGCTATTGTGCTCGCAGCCATAATCTGCGACCAATTCAAGCCGTAGTTACCTTCAGCGATGAAGTAGTGGCGAATACCCGTTGCGATTAAGTTCAGCTCTTGCGAAGTAATCACGAGACTTGGCCACATGTAACTGTTGTAGTTGGTGATGAAGGTAATAAGAAACAGTGTGGCAACCGCAGCCCGGCATTGGGGAAGCATGATGGCCCACAAAATTTTCAGTTCACCGGCTCCGTCAATACGCGCCGCTTCAATCAATGAAGGGTGTATTTTGATAAACACCTGACGAAGGTAGAACACACCAAAAACAGAGGCTGCATTCGAGATAATCAGGCCAGTGTGAGAGTCGAGCAAACTCAGCCTGGCCAGCGTGATGTAGGATGGAATATAGGTCACCGCACCGGGCAGCATGTAGCATCCCATAACCACGAAATAAAGCACAGTTTTGGAGCGAAATCTCAGCTGTGTCAGTGCATAGGCAAACATGGCTGAGTTGATGATTACCAGCACAGTGGTAAATAACGCCACACTAAAACTGTTAAAGATATACAAACCGAAGGGTGCGCTATGGAATGTTTCAACAAATGTCTCCCAGCGGAATGTTTCCGGGATTAAATTAAGCGGGCTGGAAAAAATTTCATCATTCGACTTCAAAGAGCCCGATATCATCCATAGGAAAGGAAACACCATCATGGTTCCGCAAACCATCAGAAAACTATGCTTCGCCAGCGCAACAAAAGCTTGTCTTTCCATTGGACGTTCGGTGCCGGCATTTTTCTTATGGCTGACGGCTTTTATCTGACCTGACGTGGGTGAACCATCAATAGCTTGTGTCGTCATAACCCTATCCTTAGTAGTAAACCCAACGCTTACCGATGTAAGTATTAATCAGGGCAAGCAAGCCTGTGATCGCTAAAATGACCAATGATGTTGCTGCTGCCGGACCCATTTCATAACGCTCAAATGCCTGTTGATAGAAGAGATACAACAAGGTCCGTGTTTCCCCGCCCGGGCCACCCTGAGTGAGAATCTGAAACTGATCGAACGCCTGCACAGCCGTGATGATATTCACTACCACCAGGAAAAATGTTGTCGGTGAAACCAGTGGCAGTGTTATCTTCAGAAAGCGTGTCAGACTGCTGCATCCGTCAATTAAAGAAGCTTCATATAAAGATTCGGGAATCTTGTTTAAGGCACTGATGTAAAAGAGCATGGTCCAGCCAATAGCCTGCCAGATAGTCACGATGACCACGGCCAACATAGCGGTATCCCCTTGCTCCAGCCACGGGATTTTGTAAAAGCCCAAAGACATCAACAGTTGATTAGCGAGACCCGCTTTAGACTCGAAGACCCAGGACCAAACAATAGAGACGGCAACGGTTGGGGTGATCCAAGGAGAAAAGATCACCGCACGATAAAACTGACTACCTGCAAAATTGCGATGCAATAGCAAGGCAAATAGAAGACCAAGCACAACTGTGGGAATGACAACCCCGAGTGAGAACCAAAAGGTATTGAGTAAGGCTTGAATGAACTCAAAGTCCTCTACTATGTATTGGTAGTTCTCCAGACCAATAAACTGGTACTCCGGAGAAATGTAGTCCCAGTCGGTGAAGCTGATATATACCGAGTAACCAAATGGCACCAACCAGAACGTCACGAGGGGTACGAGCAAAGGCGCAGTGAAAAGCAGTACCTTTAACCGGTTCGAAAATTGTTGGGAGAAGGTACTCATGGTTCAACCCTGGCACTTTGATGATATCTCGATAATGTAAACGGGATTTATGACAAGTCTGTTAGACTGAACCACATTTTTTTTATGGGTTCTCATAAGAAAATCTTTAGGTAGGGCCATCGTTTTTAATCTGATGGTGCAGCCAGTCGCAGAAGTAATTTACCTTTGCGTTGCGACTATTTTTGGTGATCAGGTAGTGGCCAGACTCCGCAGGCATAGTCGCCTCGTGAGCCGGCACAATTTTGTTGTTGTTCAGTAATTCGGACGCTGCCAATGAACGTACTAACATGACACCAATGCCACGCTTTACCGCTTCCAGGGCATGGAGTGAGTTACTAATTTCCAATTGTACTCTGGGTAAGGTGATCTCAAGTTCATTGTGGCTCAGCCATTGCAGCCAGTTCTCCTGATAGCCCTTGACTTGTACCGCAGGCAATTGAGAGAAATCCTCATCTTTTAATAGTTGTTGATAATCCCGTTTGAATTCCGGACTGCATACCAACTGCCAGTGCTCCTGAAACAGTTTCTCTGCCCGAGTGTCTTCACTGTCTACTTTGCCGTTCGTAAGTTCTATATCAACATTTTGACAGGGGGTAGTAGAAGGCCAGTCCACAAGTTGGATATCGAGGCGAATGAAAGGATATTTCTGATAAAAGCTGTCTAAGCGGGGGATTAACCAGTTGTGGCAAAATGTCTGATTGACTCTTAACCTCAGAACATCCGCCTCTTGCTCACCAAAAAGAATTTGAGTCTGCAACTTTAAATGAGCCAGCGAACCAGAAACTATGGGTTGATAATGCTGCGCTGAAGAAGTGAGCCTGACGCCTCTCTTGCTCCGTTCAAACAATGTGGTATTAAGAAATGCCTCCAGACTTTTGAGCTGTTGGCTCACCGCAGCCTGTGTTACACACAATTCTCGCGCTGCGGCACCAATGGTCCCAAGTCTGGCCACTGCTTCAAAAGCCACCAGGGCTCTTAGTGGAGGTAGCATGAATTCACCTGACTGAAATAAAAGTGCAAACTACTCCAGGCAAATTACAACATTTCGACACTTAGATGACAGATTAATGACTCACAGAAGATGAGAAGAGATTGATGATCACGGTTCCGGTTAAAATAAAGCCAATGCCAATCAATGCATAGATATCCAGCTTTTGCCCATATATCAGCCATGATGAAGCTGCGACCAAAACAATTCCTGCACCACACCAGATTGCGTAAGCCACACCCAGTGACAGAGTTTGAACCGTAATCGACAACAGGTAAAAAGCCAGACCGTAGCCAACTAATACCGCCATTGTTGGTAAGGGGGAGGTAAATTGATTGGTCTTGGGTAGCCAGGACGTTGCAAAAACTTCCAACACAATCGCTAAGGTTAACGTCAGAGCAGGTGAGAGGGATAACAACATATCAGGCCGTACTTATACTGTAAATTGTCGGATTATAGGGTAATAAAATGTCAGCAATATTTCCCATCTGAGCGGGTCGAATATAAAACCCGCCAGCAGATGGAAAGAGGCTATTTTATAACAGAAGCGAGTGGGCACAGGCAGGAGAATTTTGTCATTTTGCTGAAAAGGCGGTATCTTGAAATTTCGCTCTACGAAAGAGAGGACATGTCATGACAGATACTGTACTTGAGAAGCGGCGGTATCCACGCAAGGTTCTGGCTGAGCCCGCACAGGTTGTGGACAATGACAGTGGTCAGTTACTGGGAGTTCTGGAAGATGTATCCAGAGGCGGATTCAGTATTACGACGGATCAACCTATCCGGTTGGAAGACGTCAGGAATATTACCATGGTATTGCCCGGTCTCAATGACACCGCACATCATGTAACGCTGGTGGCCAAATGTGTCTGGTGTCAGTCTGGCAATAAGCAGGGCGATCACACCAGGGACTTTGCCGCAGGATTCCAGCTTCACGATATTGAAGAGCAGGATGCAGTGGCCCTGAATTATTTCATCAGGGACTATTGAGTTAATCGGGAATTGGGAGATTCAGTGTTTCTTTCAGCTCTTCCATGACGATGTAGCTTTTGGACTCCCTCACTCCCGGAAGCTTTAGCAATATGTCGCCCAGTAATTCCCGGTAAGAAGCCATTTCTGAAATACGGGCCTTGATCAGGTAGTCAAAGTTACCGGATACCAGATGGCATTCCAGCACATTTGGCAGAGCGACAACCGCCCGTCGAAATTCGTCAAAAATATCTGCTGATTTGGTATACAGGCTGATTTCAACATAGACCAGTAAACCTGCCTGAAGATACTGGGGATTCAGTCGGGCACTATAGCCCTGAATAATGCCTTCACGCTCGAGACGCTTGACCCTTTCCATGCAGGGTGTGGTACTCAGTCCCACCCGGTCTGCCAGATCCACGTAGGAAATACGGCCGTTTTCCTGGAGTGTTCGAAGAATATTACGATCAATCCTGTCCAGTTGCCGGACGACTTCTTTTCGACTTCTCATTTCAGCAATCGTCTGATTCAGGTAATTTTGGGCATGGTGCAAATGACCGGATTGTCACAAGTGTCTGTACACTCTGATGCCCTTTAGACCGTGGCTTCTGGCCGTCATAAAAGTGCTTCAGCCACGGGTTAAGAAGAGTATGGCACGGGCAGAAAATATACAAGGGCTGAATCGGTTCTGCAATGTAAAGGATTGGACAGATACTTCGGTCATTCATATTTTCTGGCCAAAAGGATAGCTATTTTTTTAAATTGACTCAGACAGCCTCCTTACACTGAACCGGCTGAGTGTATGAGACGGAAACCCGGCTAATGTTACAGAACAGCTGGTAGGGGATGGTACCGGCATGTCTTGCAATTTCAGTCACTGGCAGGCCTTTACCCCAGAGCAAGGCAGAGTCTCCCACTTTCGCATCCGCCATTTCTGACAGATCAACCGTGAGCATATCCATAGAGACTCGACCCGTCAGTGGCACTGGCTGGCCATTGACGAGTACAGGTGTGCCATTAGGAGCGAGAGGGTAGCCATCGGCATAACCCATGGCTATGACACCCAAACGAGTCGTTTTGTTGGTGACTGCTGTACCGGCATAACCTACCTGGCTGCCAGCAGGAACCTCCTTGATATTGATGATGGCTGAATGAACTTCCATCACAGGCTTGAGCCTGTATTCAATATCATGAGAACGATCGAAAGGAGAGGCGCCGTAAAGCATAAGACCCGGTCGGCTCCAGTCGGTTCTGGCACCAGCGCAATGAATAAGACCAGCTGAATTGGCAATACTTCTCTCACCGGGTAATCCAAGGGTATGCTGCTCAAAAACTTCAAGCTGCTGCAGGGTGTAGCCATTGTCTGTTTCGTCGGCACAGGCCAGATGAGTCATCAACAGAATCTCGCTGATCCAGGGCAGTTGCTCAAGCCTTGTCCAGGCATCGCGATAGTGACCGGGAAGAATACCTACCCTGTGCATGCCAGAGTCCATTTTCAGCCAGACCCTGACCGGCTTCTCCAGTCGTGTTTGTTCAAGTTGTTTTATCTGCTCCGGACTTTGGACGACAATATCAAGGTTTTCTGAGGCAATCTCTGTGAGTTCGCAAGGATCAAAGAATCCTTCGAGAATAAGCAGGCGGTTTCTGACGCCGGCTGCCCTCAGCTCCAGGGCTTCTTCAATGCAGGCCACCGCAAATCCGTCGGCTTCCTCTGACAGCGACTGTGCACAGCGGATGGCACCATGACCATAAGCGTCAGCTTTTACAACGGCCAGAACATTGCCCCCGGCTGCCAGTGATTTAGCCAGTCGATAGTTATACTTGAGAGCGTCAAGATGGATGACGGCTCTGGCCGGCCGACTCATAGTTGCTGCATTTCCCCCGAGTCACATCAAACAGTCACGAGCTGAAAATGCAGCTCACGCTGAAGTCTGAATACTATCAGTTAATAATTTATTGCTCTTTAAGTGTTTTTATTAATTCTATTAGAGACTAAATAATACCCTGTATAGCTATATCTCCCTACAGTTTGTTTCTTATTGTTCTAAACAAAGAAGCACCATCTGTATCTAAACTGTCTCTCCACATGAACGTTCACAAGCGACTGAAGCTGTTTTTATACCTCCCCGATAGAGGTAACGTTTTTTCGGTCACGGCAAACACAGCGAACAAGCTAAAGAGGATTAGTATGATTTTTGTTGAAGGGCTGGAGTATCCTGAGTCCGTTTTGATACTAAACGACGGCAGTCTAATTATTTCAGAGGTCGGTCAGGAGAGAGGTCGGCTGGTTCGGATTGCGGCCTCAGGAAAAGAACGTCATGTTTTTGCGCAGGTCGACAGACCCAACGGTATTTTACAGGACAACCATGATGGCAGTATCTGGGTTGCCGAAACCCATGAACCGTCACTGATCAGGCTCAACCCGGATGGCTCGCTGGCAGAGAGGCTTTCCGGAGGCAGTGAAAGCCCCTTCCTTTGGCCCAATGATATGACTCTTGGGCCTGATGGGGCCATTTATCTGACGGACTCTGGTATCCGCGTCGCTGACCTGATCACGGAAGGGGGAGCCGATCCGGAAGTCTGGGAGGGGCCGATGCAGGGAAAATTGTTTCGAATTGATCCTGTCAGCAAACAGGTGGATTGTCTTGATGACGGGTTTCGTTTTGTCAATGGTATTGCCTTTGCTCCTGATGGAAAGCTCTATCTCAGTGAGTCGGTAACAGGGAATATCTATCGCTACCCGTTTACGGACAAACTGGAGGTTTCCAGTCGGGAATGGTTTGTATCGGTCACCGATACCGCAGGTCCATGCCGGGTTGTAGGGCCCGATGGCATCACTTTTGACAGAGAGGGTAACCTTTACGTTGCGATGTTTGGTCAGGGGCATGTGGCTACCGTCTACCCCAATGGTGACATTCATCGAACGATTGTGACCAGAGGCTCCTGCCCCACTGATGTGGTTTTCGGCGCAAAGGGCAGTAAAAGACTTTATATCACCGAATATCAGCGGGGTAGAGTTGAAACGACTGAAGTGTCTAACGAGGGTTTTACTTGTTAATTTTTGTGATTTTGGAACCTTCCAGAGTCAGGTTATACATCAATCCTTTGTTATTGCTGATAAAGCCGATGATGGGGGCTTTAGCGGTTTTGGTGTCTATAGCTTCTCCGGCACCAAACTCAGCAATGGCAATACTGCCATCGACACCTGCTTCCCAACCCTCGCTATTCAGGAAGTCGTTCAAAGCTTCGTTGGTCATGAACATGACAATCTGGGAACGAGCCTGTGCACCCAGCTGGAAACCGATAGAGGCTGATAACGTATTGTAGTAGTCTTGTATTGCTCCACCTTTTATAAGTGCGCCTTCACCGTATTCGCCACCCACAACCAGTCCGCCTTTAAGTACCTTGGGGAAGACCAGAATTCCTTTAGCTCTGCTGCCAAGAGATTTTGCAGCACTGCTCTGCGCATAAAGATTTTTTAACGCTTCATACACGGTCGCATTGAGTTCAGTGCTTGAAGCGGCGTGAGCAGAAAATGACAAGAAAAGGGTAAAAGCCGTTACCAGGAGATGTCTGAGAGAAGCCATATTAGTGCGATTCCGGGAAATACTGTCGGTTAATGATGTGACTTGCAGGTTGTGTAAAACAAATGTACCTGTTCAATTTTCCGGTAGGATAGTATCAGATAAATGAATTCAAAGGAGTGTTAAAAACTGCAATTTGGAAGGACGGGTGAGGAGGAAAACGAGAGTACAACACTCTGAAACAGAGTCCTCTCGAAAGCGTCAAAGCTTAGAAGTCGTACTTCATTCTCAGATAGTAGTTCTGGGCTTTGTAGTCTGAACTCTGGTTCAGTTCATAACCGACAACGAAGCTCATGTTATCGTTGCGACGATAGGTAACATTGGCTGAAACCTGATAGCTGTTCTTGACGGCGTCGGCTCCTTTAGAGGTGAACTCGGTGCCACCCAGAACGTAGCGTGTAGTGGTTTCTACCACGTCGCCCTTGAAGTCATGCCAGGCCATCAGTCTCAGAGAAGGCTCGACTTCGCCCTGACTGACTCTGAAAGCCTGACTGATTTCTACGCCAGCACCCAGCTCAACCTTTTGATACTTCTGGCTGTCTACATCCAGGGCAAAACCGGTGGCATACTTGTCTTCTTCTTTAAAATCTTCACTTTTGACCAGGGAATAGTTGAAACCGACCATTGGCACTACCTTCATCTCACCAAAGCTCTGGTTCATCCCCAATATGGTGGTCAAGCCGAACTGGTGACTCGTATAGTCTGAAGTAATCGGGGCATCGACAAAGCCATCGATGAAGCGGCTGCGCTCGTTGTTACTGCGACCGACGTTAATCACGCCATCCAGGAACCAGTTCTCCTGCTCCCATGAACCATAAAGGCTGAACTGATAGTTTTTGATGGTAGAGTTGTCATTAGAGTTGTGTTTGTTGACTTCAGCATTGGCCACTGTGAAGGCAGCTCCCAGCAGGTAGTCATCGCTGATGTTGGTTTCAGCGCCCAGTGTCAGACCGCTGAGATCTGCATCGAAACCAAACAGCTTGTCCCCACCATCGTTTCTGCGATCATCCTGAGTGACGTCTGAGCCCAGAACCTGCAACCAGAAACCCTGACTGGTGTAACTGCCACCGTATGCCAGTCCGGTGTTTGAAGCCTCATCCTCCTGAACTGCTCTGACGTGCGCCAGGACGTTGCTCTTAACCTTGGCTTCTGCCGTCACGTTGGTGATCTGGATGGCGTCAGAGTTGTTGAATTTACTTTCTCTGGCGACCTCAGCCAGTTTCTTTACATCCGTTATATTGGAGACCGTGCGGTAAAAGTTATTGAAATTCGTGGAGTTCACGGGATCTTGGGTAATGACTGCCATCATAGCGGCCAGAGCTTCTTCAGTAGTGGCGCCAGCGCCTTCCTGTGCAACCAGATTCTGAAGTGATTCGCTGGTTCTTGGTGTCAGATCTGTGATCAGAGTATTGCCGGTCTGTGTGACCGCGGGAGTATCAATCAACACAGAGTGCTCAATCGTTATATCGGAAGCATTCAGGTTGGTGGTGGCTTCAATGATTTTTGCATCTTCAACGGTGTTGCCAGATTCTACGACTTCCTGAGAAGGAATAATTTTCAGCTTTGAACCTGTACCAATGTCGGCAGTACCCGTGACAACCAGAGCTGCATTAGTGTCGGAATCTGTATCCAGCTCTGTTGTAAGGAGTCCTGTTGAATAAACAGTCAGATCACCATCAAGCGTCTGTGATCCGGGCTTGTCAAAGCTTGCAGTACCAAAGACTTTGACGTGTGTTGAACCGGAATTTTTCTTAATATCACCTCGGAAACTGGTGACGTCCGAACCTGATCCAGCGACTGTAATGGTTTCAATATCCTCAATATCGCCACCAAATGTCGAGTTACCAGCTATCGCCAGACTATCACCGGTGAGAGGAGAGCCCAGCACTTTTCCCTCTATCGTACCGTTATTGACGCCCATGAGGAGGGCACCACCGGCACCGCTGAAGTCAACGGCAATCTCACCGTTTGTTTTCAGCGTACCGCCATTAACGACGATCGAAGCACCTGCTCCCAAAAAACCTCCATCGGCTGCTGTGATGGCTGTGTTACCTTGCAGTGTTCCGGTTATGGTGACAGTGCCTAGCAGCTCTTCTTCAATTCTGAGAGCATCTCCGTCCTCGACCTGAATGGTACCGCCCAGGTAGGTCTTTCCAACATTGATTTGAACGACGCTGGAGGTGCCGTCTTTCAGCAGAATACCGTGAGCTGTACCTTTACCATAAAGGCCGCTGAACGCAGGCATGTGCACGGCGTAGCTGGTATTGGCTCCGTTATAGAGCAGAATGGCCACGCCATCGGGGTTGTCGAGATTGATATTGACGGGTTGGAATACAGAGCCCTGAACGTAGAAAGTACCGTTGTCTGCATCCAGAATGAATGCATAGGGGTCAGTCGCGTCAGCATTAACATTTCGAGTCACTGCGCCGAAGAGTCCGGTGGCGGCATAAGTATCACCATCGTTGGTGACTTCTGTAACGGCACTGGACTTGGCAGCAATAAGTGGAATGGTCGCAGCAATGACTGCTGCGAGAGTCTTCTTCCTGAACAGGCTCTTTTTCATCTTTTCTTCCTTGAGTAGAGGTCTGCGACTTTTTTCTATTTCAGAACTGGCTGAATCCGCTATCGGCAGAGAGTTGAGAATACTTCAGGGTTGAAGAGAAAAAATTGGAAAAAAAGCCTGGCCCGGGTCCATGGGCAGGTCTGGAAGTCGATATTTTTTATTCCGTTACTGTTTAGGATTAATGGATTGGTAAAACGCTTGCAGTAGCAATGAATCAAAGAGCCAGTGTTCCCATCATTCTCAGATAACGGATCGCAACCTTTATTGCTTCGGTCATGCTGACGGCAGAAGCAACACCTTTTCCGGCAATATCATAAGCGGTGCCATGATCTACTGACGTTCTTAGAAAGGGCAAGCCACAGGTGATGGAAATGGTTTTATGGAAGTCCACCATCTTGGTCGCGATGTGTCCCTGATCGTGGTAGAGCGAGATGACGGCATCAAACTGTCCATTCAGAGCCTGATAAAACACTGAGTCGGCAGGCAAGGGGCCCGACACGTTGAATCCAAGTTGTTGCAGTTTACGGACAGCGGGCCAGATTTCTTCTTGTTCTTCATGTCCAAACAGTCCGTTATCTCCACAATGAGGATTTAACCCTGCTATAGCCAGGTGAGGGGCCTCAATACCCAGCGATTTCAGGGCATCAACCGCGCTTTCAGCACATTGAATCAGGTTCTTTTGAGTAACGAAGTCACACGCCAGCCTGAGAGACAAATGTCGTGAGAGAAAAAATACTTTCAAGCCTGCAACCTCAAACAAAGTGAGTGGGTGTTTGCTGTCTGTCAGATCGGCAAGAATTTCGGTGTGTCCTGTTTCTCTGATATTTGCTGCGTCCAGAGACATCTTGTTAATGGGAGGCGTTACAAGAGCGTGGGCTTCTTTGTCCAGAGCCAGTTGAGTTGCGAGTTGAATACAGTCGTAGGCCATCTTTCCTGCGGCAGCGGAAACCTTGCCCAGCTCGAAAATTTGGCGGGGGTTGGGAGGCTCAAGGACATTGAGAATACCCGTCCGGGGATCAATATCTGCACAGGTCTTCACAGACTTGATAGTAAGGGGCAAATTGCAGGACGAGATAGTTTGCTGAAGGATCTCCACATAGCCGACGACCAGTAATCGAGAGGCATCGGAAAAGTCATTGGCTGAAAGTGCTTTTATCAGGACTTCCGGGCCGATTCCGGCCGGGTCGCCCATTGGCATACTGATCAGGGGTTTCATTACTCACAGCAACATCTGGCTGGTCTCAACCTATTTTATAGCTGTGAGTTTAGAAGATGTCACCACGCCAAAGAAGCTGTCGCAAAAGGTGTGATGAGATGCTGTCGCATCATCAGGAGCGGATAATATGACCGCCTGATTCCCTGATGGCCGCCAGACTCTCGTCATCGAAACGGCTGTCCGTGATAATGGTATCCAGCTCATCCAGCTGACAGATAGTCTTCATGCTGGAAGCTCCGAACTTGCTGGAGTCTGCCAGCAGAACACTGCGGGTTGCACGTTCCAGCATCTTGCGACGAATAAAGTAATGGTCGGTAGAGGCAGTGGTCATACCGTGTTGCAGACTCCAGCTGTTGGTCGCCAGAAAAGCAATGTCTGCGTTAATGCTGTCCAGGAAAGACAGGGCGGTTGTGTCACAGTGAGCCTTGGTAATGGCGCTGACCAGACCTCCCGTGGTGTAGACCCTGGCGGTGGAGGAGTCTGAAAGTTGCAGAGCGATCTTCAGGTCCGGGGTCACAATGGTGACCTTCATGCGCATCATCAGTTTGGCCAGGGCCATGGTGCTTGTACCGGCATCCAGCAGAATGATCTGTCCTTCCTTAACCAGCTTGAGGGCCTCGTGAGCAATGGACTTTTTCTCTTCAATGTTGACAGCGTTCTTCTTTTCGTAGGGGATATCTTCCATCAGGAAGCTTTTGGATACTGCACCGCCATAGGTGACGCGCAGTTTGTCCTCCTGCTCCAGAGTGCGTATATCGCGACGAATAGTCATCTGGGAAACATCGAATTTCTCCGCCATCTCTTCGATATTGGCACAACCTTTTTCTTCAACGTAAGACAGAATGTGCTCTCGACGCTCAACGGGAAGCATACCTTGACCTCTTGAATCATTGTGTATCTGTTATTGACGCCTCACAGTGAACCGGGGCGCAGTACTGGTCCGTGCTGCCGATATAGAGACAAGGCAATCAGAACAGCTAAAATTCACTGGCAGATTATATGGCAGAATTTGTTCAGTTTCTTCCCCAGATATACCTGTATGGTTAAAAAAGAGACGAGTTTTGATTCAGGCATCAGGCTTTGTCCTGACTGTGACCTGATGATAAATACCCCGGTCTTCAGACATGATCCAGCCTATCGGCAGCAGGCTGCATGCCCTCGATGTGGCTGTGTGCTGGAGTCTCACCGCCCTGCAGGCATCCAGCGTTGCCTGGCTCTTGTTGTGACCGGTTTAATTCTGTTCATACCGGCCAATTATTACCCTGTTCTGTCCATGGACATTCTGGGGAATGTTCAGCAAAGCACCATTTCCGGAGGTGTTGTCGCTCTTTATCAAGGGGATTATGGTGCAATTGCCTTACTGGTTCTGTTGTTTGCCATTCTGATCCCTCTGCTGCGTCTTTTGATTCTGCTTCAGATCATAGTGACTAGCATCAAAGTTCCTGCCGTCAACGGCCGGTGGCGCAGGTTATCCAGAAGTCTGCTCAGACTGTATGCCCATCTGCAAGAGTGGGGTATGACGGAAATCTATTTTCTGGGTGCCCTGGTGGCGGTCATCAAACTGGCAGATATGGCCAGTGCGCAGGTAGGCATAGGCTTGTATTGCTTTGCCGGGCTGATGCTTTGTGAATTGATCATCACCCTGAACCTGAATGAACATGAGATCTGGACAATGCTGGGAGAGGATGAATGACTGCATCGGATCCGGATCAATCCAGCCTGATGTCCAGTGGTGCTGACCGTGGGATAAAACTGTGTCTGGATTGCCACAAGGTTTGTCAGGCAGAAGATGACCGATGTCCCCGTTGTGGCAGTAAAGTGCGGTTAAGAAAAAAAGACAGTCTGTCCCGGTCCTGGGCTCTGACCCTGACCGCCGGACTGCTCTACATACCTGCAAATATGCTGCCGATAATGACCGTAAGCCGATTTGGGCGCAGCAAGCCGGATACCATCATGTCGGGTGTTATAGAGCTGGTGCATCATGGTATGGCACCCATTGCTCTGTTGGTTTTTACAGCGAGCATCCTGGTCCCTCTGATGAAACTTTTGGGCATGGTGTGGCTGCTGGTTTGTGTGCATACACGAAGGATGAACCCGGGTCGTCAGACCGTCTTGTATCGACTGATTGTCTGGATTGGCCGCTGGTCCATGCTGGATATTTTTATTATCTCGCTGCTCGTTGCACTGGTGCAGTTCGGGCATTTGGGCACTGTGACGGCGGGTCCTGCGGCTTTTGCGTTTGCTGCGGTAGTGGTGCTGACTATGTGGGCGGCAATGAGTTTTGATCCCAGATTACTTTGGGACCGGTCAAGGCAGTTCAGTCTGAAAGGAGATCAACAATGAGCGATAAAAAGATCGCTGTGAACGCTGATCTGAAAGAGCGTCGTCGTGTTCCAGCCATCTGGCTGCTGCCTGCCATTGCTTTGATGATCGTTGCCTTTCTGATCTGGAGAACCCTTTATCAACACGGTCTGGAAGTTCACGTTCACTTTGACAGCGCCAAAGGCATGCAGGTGGGCAAAACAGAAGTCAGGTACAACGGTCTGGCGATCGGTAAAGTGGCCCGAATGACCATGACAGACGACCTTGAAGGTGTCGATGTCGTGCTGGAAATGGACCGGCAGATGGAGAATTATCTCAGGGATAACAGTCAGTTCTGGCTGGTTCAGCCGCAACTTTCTGTAGCGGGAGTGTCTGGTCTGGATACTCTGGTCTCTGGCAACTATATCGCTTTTAAGCCTTCTGGGAAGGGTAGCAAGCAGCTGTCCTTTTCGGCGCTAAAGTCGCCACCCACGCCGGGCATTAACGAAGGTGGACTGAGCCTGATACTTCAGGCTGATGAGTTGTCTTCTGTGCAGGAGGGTAGTCCGGTTTATTATCGTCGTCTAAAGATTGGCGAAGTAACTCGTTACGCTCTCTCGTCCGATGACGAAAGGGTCGATATCCATATATACATCAAGCCGATGTTCAGACATCTGATTAGAAAAAATACCCGCTTCTGGAATGCAGGGGGAGTGGATATTTCCGGAAGCCTGACCCACCTGAAGGTGAGAACTCAGTCGTTGATTTCCATGATTCAGGGCGGGGTTGCTCTTTACACTCCGGAATGGGAGGAAAAAGAGCCGGAAGCTTCCGATGGAGCCCGCTTTCCTTTGTATAACGATTATGATGCAGCGGAAGCGGGTATCCGTATTTCTATTAAGTTCCCTCTGGATGTTGCCCTTGGTCAGGAGAAATCAAAAATACTGTTCCATGGTATGGAAGTGGGCGTTATCAAAGATACGTCGTTTAATGAGGATTACTCAGCCATTATTGCCGAGGCCGTTATTCGTCCCGAAGCCGGGAACATTCTGGTAAAAGGTGCCCGTTTCTGGATGGTGGCACCACAAATAAACCTGAAAGGCATCACCGGTCTGGAAACCTTGTTGGCTGGCCGCTATATCGCTATGGATGTCAGTCAGGTTGATATGAAAAAAGCAGAACCGGAAAAAGAGTTCATGGGTCTGGCCAATAAGCCTCCGGCTTCACCCTCCTCTCCGGGCTTGCACCTTGAACTCAGGGCCGACTCTCTTGAAGGCCTGAATCAAGGGAGTCCTGTCCTCTACAGAAAGATGCCTGTCGGTGAGGTGGAGTCCTACTCGCTGGGAAAAGACGGTGTGGTGGTCAAAATATTGATCAAGCCTGAATATCAACATCTTGTGAATAAAAGTACACTTTTCTGGAATATCAGCGGTGTGACATTGGAAGGTGGATTGCAGGGGTTCAAGGTCAGGGCGGGCACACTAAATTCTATGCTATCAGGCGGCATTGCATTTAAAACCCCTAACCCTGATGCAGCCAGAGTTCCCAACAAAACCCGGTTTATTTTGTATGACGATATTAATCAGGCAAGCGAAACAGGCAAGTTCATACACATTCAGTTTGAATCTGCGGATGGCCTTCAGGTAGGTACACGACTGAAGTACAAAGGTTTGGAAATGGGAAGAGTAACAGAGCTTAATCTGGATGATGCCAAAAAAGCCATACAAGCCACAATATTGCTTAATGAAAGCGCAGATTGGCTGGCTCGCAGAGGTTCCAGATTCTGGCTGGTCAAACCCAAACTTGGCCTGACTAACACGGCTCATCTGGAAACACTGCTGACGGGTCTTTATATCAGCGTGTCGCCGGCACGCTCTCAAGCTGCTGCCAAGCGTGATGTTTTTGTTGCAGACCCACGAGCGCCTGACGACCAGCCTCGCTCTGGTGGTCTGCGTATTCAGTTGGTCAGCACTCAACTGGGCTCCATTAAACCGGGCAATCCCGTTTATTACCGGGAAATTCCGGTAGGTGTGGTCACCGGATTCAAGCTAGGTAACCCGGCCAACAAAGTCATTATTTTTCTCAACATCGAGGATCGCTACGCTCCGCTGGTCACCAAAAAAAGCCAATTCTGGAATGCCAGTGGCGTGGATTTCCACTTTGGTTTGTTCAGTGGTGCCAGCATTCGAACAGAGTCTCTCGAAGCGGTTCTGGCAGGTGGCATCGCCTTTGCGACACCAGAGCAGGGAGTTCGGGTTGCTCCGGAAACGTCGTTCGAGTTGGCTGACGAACCGAAGCCTGAATGGCTGAAATGGACTCCTGCCATTGTGTATCCTGAATAGCTTCAGACATGCTAAACGACTATTTGCATCTTTTTCTCATGCAGGCATCATAGGAAACTGATTAAACAATAATACTGACAGCAGGAAGCCATTGCAGTCTATTCAAAGCAGGTTTCCAATTATAAAGAAGAATACTGATGTACCTGCATACCCTCTCTCCCCGCTTTTCTGAGACAGATGCCCTGGGGCACATAAATAACACGGTTCTGCCCGTATGGTTTGAACAGGCCAGAGAGCCGATCTTTCGTCTGTTTTCTCCGGGTCTGGATACCGAAACCTGGCGACTGATCATTGCCAGAATTGAAGTGGAATATACAGCACAGCTAAAGTACGGGGCTGATGTTGAAATCAGAACCTGCCTTGAGAAGGTGGGTAATTCATCCATGTGTATCTATCATGAAGCTTGGCAGAAAGACGTTCTGGCGGCACGAGGCAAGGCAGTGTTGATTCACTATGATTATCAGGCCGGGAAAGCTTCTCCCATCCCTGAAGATATCCGACAAGCGTTGTCAGAGCAGTCCGGTAATGGCTGATGTCCTTGAAATCAGGGCCGGTTCCGGGGCTCTGGCAAAAATACGAGATGAAGGTCTTCCTCAGTCCGGTATTGATGTCATGCTGGGAGCTTCGGGCGGTCCTAAATGGTTCGTGCTAACAGGTCTGGACAAGTGTCTGATAGGAGAATACTTCAAAGACAGGCAGCAACCCCTGAACCTTCTGGGTACCTCAGCGGGAGCCTGGCGTCTCAGTTGTTATGCTCAGGCAAATGCCCGGGAGGCCCATCACCGACTTGAGCAGGGTTATTTGCTGACGGAGTATTCAAGCAGGCCTGATGCCAGGGAGGTCAGTCGAAAGTGCCGGGTTCTGTCTCGGGACATGCTTGGGGAAAATGGAGCAAACGAGATTGTTGCCAACGAAATCATGCAGTTTAACCTGATCGCCGTTAAGAGTCGGGGGCCTATCAAAAGCGATGTGAACTGGAAACAGCTCTCGGGACTCAGCCTTGCAGCTATCAGCAATGCCATCAGCCGCAAAACACTGGGGGCTTTTTTTACCATTCAATGGAGTCAGCACAACAAACGTCTACTGACTCCTGAACTTGTGATGATTGCACTTATTGACTTATTCCACCATCAGTGGCGATTACGCTGACGGGAAGGCCAGGATTAATCCGATCTCTGAGATTGAGTCTACACAATGGGTGATATTCGTCATCCTGAATAACATAGGTTCGAGGGGTTGTAAAAAGGTGTAAAGATAAATCTGCATTGTGCTCGTTTTCACTGACTACATTCATAACGGCTGTGAGTACATTCATTAAGTTATGTTGTTTAAAACGCACTGGCAGGGGCAGGTTTTGTTCATTGATATCCATTGTCGGGGTTCCCCATACCAGATGAATATACGTAGAATCTGTTTGACCGTCACCGCTGCAAAGGCTGCACCCAGTGAAGGCATCCGGAATAATAGCTGCAAGCATCACCGGCGTGACTGTGCTCGCGGCAGCCTGATTACCCCCATCGGCCACTGCCATTCGGGTAATGATCAGCTGTATCAAATTTCCTTCCTGAATAGCTTGAAAAACAGAAGTGAGATCGATCATCAGTGAGGCGTTCTGAAACTCAGCAGTGAGCAGGTGAAACATTCCCATATCTGACAGATCCGGCCATTGGGATGAGTCTATTTTCGCGGCTCTTTCTTGAGTCAGAGTTTCTACCCTTTCATGGATTGGGGACTTCATTACATGGATTGGGTGATTTATTACTATTGGCCATTCGGCTCCGGCTCCTGCTCTGCGCGCTGCCAGAAACATTTTTTTCAAGAACTCCATCTGCTTTTGCTTTTGCTCCACCATCTCAAATAGCTTTGGCAGACGCTCCCTATCCCCCTCGTCCAACTTAAAATTTACATGATCTAACCCCCTGAGATTGGCCACATCTACCAGATTAGAAGCAATCTGCTCAGCCAATACCCTGACACATTTATCGGCATCTGCTTCCCGCTCGATGGCATCAATAATCCTGCGTACGACTTTAACATGAACAATTAACGCATCATTATTTTCATCCTTCTCTACCGTCAAGAACCTATAGGGTAAGGGATAACCCTCATCGGGATCAGGTGTCTCAGAGCTCGTTGCTCCGGTGGTGTTTTTTGCTGCAGAGCTTTCCAAATCTTCATCAGCGCAGGATGACGAACCAGGTGGTGGAGAAGTAGAATTCCCGGAATCACAGGTTCGGCAGAACAGCTCTTTGCCGCAACGCTGACAGGTACAGGGGGCAGCCAGCACTTTCACACTAAGCAACAAAACAAATAAAGAAAGCCATCTCGATGGATGAATAACATAACCATGCATATCTCAATCCGTCCTTAATAAAAAAACGAATATGAGCATAGACTAAAATTTTGCACTGCCCGCCAACAGAATTCATAGAGAGAGGCAAGTCCCATACTACTCGATCATATGACGAGCTCGTCCGGGATCAGAGGTCAGTTCATGATGCGTTCAAATCGCATCGTCAGAATCAGCAGAGTAAACGTCTTCTGACTTCTAAGTCAGTGATGATTGCACTGATTGTATTAATTCGACAATACTGTGCGCAGTTACAAGGACTTATCAGTGGCAAAGCCGCCAAGAAAAGGATCAGGATTAATCGAATGTTCGATATTGATCGTTGATGGTAGAGGATCTTCGATGTCCTGAATAGACATTTGAGGGCTCAGAAAAAAGTGTAAAGATAAATGAGCATTGCGCCGTCTTTTACCGAGCGCCTGCATAATGGCTGTAAGTACGTTCATTAAATTATCCTGATTAACATGCACTGGCAGCCGCCCAATTAGCAGGTGCATATCCGTAGACTCTGTATGACCGTTCATAGCAGGGTCCGGAATAATAGCTCCAAGCAATATCGGCTTAACTGTGGCGGCGGCAGCCTTGTTGCCCTCATCGGCCACTACCATTCGAGTAATGATCAGCTGTATCATATTTCCTTCCTGAATAGCCTGAAAAACTGAAGTAAGATCCATCATCAGTTGGGAATTCTGAAACTCAGCACTGAGCAGGAGAGTCATTCCCATATCTGACAGGTTCGGCCATTGAGAGGGGTCTATTCTCGCAGTTCTCTTATGAGTAAGGGCTGTTGCCTTTTTGTGGATTGGCATCTTTTTTATCTGCAGGGCTCCTGCATTAAGCTGTGCCTGATGCAGTTCTTGAAACCTCTCCAACTGACTGTGAGCCCCCTTCTTCATCTGTTTTTGAAAGCGACGCATAAAAAATTTCAGGGACTTATGCAGGTTTTGAGGATCCCGCCTCTCCATTTTCTTTTGACAGTGATGCTCCCCCTCCAAACTAACATCCAATTCATTCACATCCATGTCTTCAGCAATCTCGGTCATATTCAGAGCAAGTATCTTGGCAACTGCCCTTGCATATGCATTGCCGTCTTCCCGCTCAAAAGCATCCAAAGTCTCGTCACTAACTTGAATTCGAGCCTTCAACGAACCTTCATTTTCATCCTTCGTTAACCAGATCCCATAGGGTGACGGATCTAACTTGGGGGGAACAGGTATCTCATCGTTCGTTGCTCCGGTGGCGTCCTTTTTGGCTGCAGAGTTTTTCAAACCTTCATTAGCGGGGGATGACGGACTGGAAGCCAGAGAAGTAAGCTTCTCGCAATCACAGGCTTGGCACAACATTTGCGGATCCTTACCGGGCTCATTCTCTTTACCGCAATTCTTACAGGGGCTAGCTGACACTTTTAGGCTAAACAACAAAATAAATAAGAAAAACCATCTCGCCAGATGAATAAAATAATGCCGCATATCTCAATCCGCCCTTAATCAAAAGCGAATATGAGCATAGACTAAAATCTTTCCCTGCCAGCCAGAATATGTCTCAACGAAAGGCAAGACCAGCCCGGCCCGATGATATGTCGGGGCCATGAAGGATCAGGGTTCATTCCATGATGCGGTTCAATCGCAACATCAGAACCAGCAGTCTGGCCGTTTAAAACTTTTCAACCTGAAGCGCTGATTTGAGGACGTCTTCAAAAATCACAACCCGGCTGCAAGCTTTTATCCCTCACAACGCAGGAGATACCCATCATGAATCAATTAACAAAGCACTTCCCGCGTCACCTGAGAACAGCGGCAAAAAATACATCCTCGGGCTGATCAAATACTGTTTGTGGTCAAAAGACCTTGTCGAAGGCAAATCCGCCAAGGGAAGGATTAAGATTAATTGAATTTTCGATATTGAACGTTGATGGTAGAGGATCTTCGTTATCGTGAAGATACGTTGGAGGGCTCAGAAAGAAGTGTAAAGATAAATGAGCATTGTGTTTGTTTTCACCGAGTGCCTTCATCATGTCTGTGAGTACGTTTTTTAAATTATCTTGATTTACTTGCACTGGCCGGGTTCCCGTGAGCAGGTGCATATCTGTAGACTCTTTATGACCGTCCATAGCAGGGTCTGGAATAATAAAGCCAAGTATCATCGGCGTAACTGTACCTGCAGCAGCCTGACTGCCCTCATCTGCTGCCACACTCTGAGTAATGAGCAGCTGTATCATATTTCCTCCCTGAATAGCCTGGAAAACTGAGGTAAGATCCATCATCAGTTGAGAATTCTGAAACTCAGCACTGAGCAGATTAGTCATTCGCATATCTGACAGGCTCGGCCATTGAGATGAGGCTATTTTCGCCGCTCTCTCATGATTAAGAGCTATTAGCTTTTCATGAATTGGCATCTTTTGTGTCTTCAGAGCGCCTGCATTGAGCTGTGCATGGTACAGTTTTTGCGACTTTTGCAACATCTTCAACTGCTTTAGTTGTTGTTCCACCATCTTCAACAACTTCTGCAGATGATGACTCTCCTCCAGCTTAACTTTCAGATGACTCACCTTCATGTTTTCATCAATCTCCATCAGATCCTGAGCAATAACCTTGGCAAGCACCTTAGTAAATGCATCGCTATCTTCCCGCACATCGCCATCAACAACCATGTCACTGACATGAATTCGAGCCATGTCATTGACGCGAATTTGAGCCATCAACTCATCATCATTTTTACCCTTCGATAACGAGATGCTATAGGATGACGGAGCTACCTTGGGAGAAGGTGTGATGGAGTTTATTGTTTCGGTGGCGTTCTTTCGAGCTGCAAAGTTTTTCAAACTTTCATTATCGGAGGATGACGGGCTGGGAGGTGGAGAAGTAAACTTCAATGAGTTACAGGTTTGGCAGAACATTTGCCCATCCTTACCGGGCTCACTCTCTTTGCCGCAATTCTTACAGGGGGTGGCTAGCACTTGCGGGCCCGTTAACAAAACAAATAAAAAAAGCCATCTTGATTGATGAATAAAATAATGACGCATAGCTCAATCCGTCCCTAATAAAAACGAATATGAGCATAGACGAAAAATTTGACCTGCCAGCCCGAAAATTTCTTCAAAGAAGGGCAGGTCCCCTCCAACCGGATGAGGCTCTAAGTCAGTGGCCGACAGATGGTTGGGCAGTTTAATTTCACTTCAGGAGTGGCTGGAGAGTAGTCCAGATATTTTTGAGCAGTTTTGGTTGTGCGCCGGCGCTTGGGTGGATGCCATCAGGCTGATTCAAATTACTGTTTCCTGCAACACCCTGAAGAAAGAAGGGTACAACAGTCAGGTTGTAGGTTTTGCCCAGTTCCTGAAAAATGTTTGTAAATTTACGGGTATAGATTGGTCCGTAATTGGGAGGAATCTGCATCTCAAACAGGACGGTTTTGACGTTATTGGCCTGGGCCATTTCAATCATTTTTTCAAGGTTCTGTTTCGTGCTCTCCAGAGAAGTGCCCCGAAGCCCGTCGTTTGCCCCCAATTCCAAGAGTATGAGCTTAGGCTTATATTTATCTAGTGTCGTTTTTAGCCGACTCAGGCCTCCCGCTGTTGTCTCGCCACTGATACTGACATTGACCACTTTCCAGTCAGGGTTGGCTTGTTGCATTTTTTGCTGTAATAAATGAACCCATCCTTGATTAATTTCAATACCATAAGCCGCACTGAGACTGTCACCATAAACCAGCAGGGTTTTCTCGGCTGCGGATGTATTCCAGCTCAGGGTGAGAGATCCGATAAACAGCCATGAGCGTATAGAAAGCCATGAGAAAAAAAGACTATTTTGTGTCATCCTCGAATATGAACGCGGGTAAAACGCACTATTTTTCACAGAAAAAAACCGCCCAATAACAATTAATTTATACATCGGCAAACAACTGCGTATGATTATTAGCACAGGATCCCCCATTGCCGTTTCGGCGCAATCTCTGATTAAAACAGTGACAGCCCGGAGTGGATCGCTCACCATCTTGTCCGGACTCGATCTCAAGATCAAGTCCGGGGAGTCTGTCGCCATCATCGGGACTTCAGGGTCCGGCAAATCTACTCTGCTGGGCATTCTTGCAGGTCTTGATCAGCCTACTCAGGGTGAGGTGGCTCTGGCTGGAAACCGGATTGATCATCTGGATGAAGACGCCAGAGCCCGGGTCAGGGCTGATCATACCGGCTTTGTTTTTCAGTCTTTCCATCTTCTGCCCAATCTGACCGCACTGGAAAACGTCATGCTACCCCTGGAACTGGCAGGAAAAGAGAGCCCCCAGACGCATGCCAGAACGTTACTTGAAAGGGTGGGATTATCTCAAAGGCTGACTCACTACCCCAGACAGTTATCCGGTGGAGAACAACAGCGGGTTGCCATTGCCAGGGCTTTTGCCGGGCAGCCAGACATTCTGTTTGCAGACGAGCCGACGGGCAATCTGGATGAAAAAACCGGGGAAAGTATCATTAACTTGCTCTTTGAAGTGAACCGGGAAAACAAAACAACCCTGGTTCTGGTGACTCACGATTTGCAGTTAGCCCGGCGCTGTCAGCGAGTCTTAAAGCTGACTCAGGGGCGTCTGGAAGAAGAGGTTGAACACTCCGGAGCAGCCAAATGAGTCGAAGTCTTATGCTCTCTTGGCGTTTTCTGGTGAGGGACTGGCGATCCGGTGAACTCTGGCTGCTGATGTTATCTCTTCTGATGGCAGTGAGCGTCAGCACCGCTATCGCGATTTTCAGCGACAGGCTACAACTTTCACTGGGTAGACAGGTAGCCGAGGTGATGGGGGCTGATCTGGTCATTAGCAGTCCCACAAAGCTGTCTGAAGAGGTGAGTCAGACGATAGCAAGCCAACCTGTTGAGCAAGCCACTGTTCTGGAGTTTCCTTCAGTAGTCATGGCTGGAGATCAGATGCAGCTGGTTTCAGCTAAAGCGGTATCCAGTAATTATCCCCTACGTGGGCAAATGAGAGCGGCTGATCAGCCTTTTGCACCGGATGAAGTGACTGAGGATACGCCTGACGAAGGGGAAGTCTGGCTGGAGCCCAGATTGTTTCCGCTCCTGGGCGTTGAAGTAGGCGACACTTTGATACTTGGGGAGTCAGAGTTCAAAGTCGCACGTGCCATCACTCTGGAAACCGATCGTGGGGGTGGTTTTTACAGTCTGTCTCCCCGCCTGATGTTCAACATAAACGATCTGGATGCTACTGGAATTATCCAGCCAGGCAGTCGGGTTCACTGGAAAACCTTGATTGCGGGCGAAGAACACCAGCTGACAGGATTCAAAAATAAGATTGAGCCCCTTTTATCCGACAGCGAAAAGCTGAATCTGGCAGAAGACGACCGTGAAGACCTGCGCAGTTCTGTTGTACTTCTAAGGCAGTTTTTGGGACTGGGCAGTATTGCTGCCATGCTTCTGGCAGGTATCGCAGTTGCCATGTCCAGTCGCCGCTTTGCCGAACGACGCTTTGATGGTATCGCTGTGATGCGGTGCATGGGAGCGCAGCAGAATCAGCTCATGCAGATTTTTATCGGAGAGCTGCTCTTGATGGCTATTCTGGTTGCACTACCCGGAGTGTTCATTGGCTGGTTGTTACAAACGGGAGTGGTCAAACTGTTGGCGGGTGTTTTACCCGTATGGCTCCCGGAGGCCGGTTCTATGCCCATGGTTCTGGGTGGTTTGACCGGAATTATTACACTGATTGGATTTGGACTGGCTCCCTTACTGAGGCTGAGGGAAGTTACGCCATTGAGGGTGCTAAGACGTGAGCTGACACCGTCTGCCGCAGGCGTTTGGTCAGTGTATGGGCTATCTCTGCTTTCCATGTTGTTGCTGCTCTGGTATCACACAGGCCAGTTTTTGATGACAGCGGGAATCATTCTTGGGGTCGGCACCGTCATATCAATAATCATGCTGGCGGTCAAAGTCGGACTAGCAAGCGTTCATCGTCGCCTTTCAGAGCAGCCCGTACCTATGGTCTGGCGGCTTGGTGTGAAACGACTGCTGCAGGAACAGGGACAAACATCTGCCCAGCTGATAGCCTTTACCCTGACGTTCATGGCTATGGCGTTGGTGCTGTTGGTAAGAACAGATTTACTGCAACGCTGGCAGCAACAATTACCTGAGAAAACCCCCAATTACTTTGCGATCAATATTCAGTCGGCAGAAGTGGAGCCCTTTCAGAACTTCCTGCAGAGCAATGATATAGAAGGAACGTCCCTTTATCCTATGGTTCGGGGTCGTCTGATTGAAATCAATGGTCAGCCGGCCAAAGAGGCTGTTTCAGAAAAGCAGAGGGATCATAACTCCCTGCATCGTGAGTTGAACATGACCTGGTCAGACCAACCTGTATCTGAAGCCGAGATAGTGGCAGGGGATTGGTGGCAACCGGGTGATACCGGTGAGATTTCCATTGAGAAGTCTATTGTCGAACACCTGGGGGTCAATCTGGGTGATGAACTGTCGTTCATGATTGCGGGGACGAAACTGACTGCCGAGGTCACCAGTATCAGGGAAGTTCAATGGGAGTCCTTCCAACCCAACTTTTATATGGTTTTGCCAGAAACTTCTCTGAAGGGGTTGCCAGCCACCTGGCTGAATAGTTTTTATCTGCCACCTGATGACCGGCTGGTTTTGAATGAACTGGTTCGACAGTTTCCAACCATCAGTCTGTTGGATATGGATGCTGTTATCAGTCAGGTTCAGATGATGCTTGAGCAGTCCGTTCTTGCGGTGGAAGCCATGCTTCTGGCGCTGCTGCTGGCGGGTTTGCTGGTACTGGCATCGGCTGTAGAAGCCAGTCTTGATACCCGACTGCGTGAGGGCGCTTTAATTCGATCTCTGGGTGGAAGCAGAAAGCAACTTGTGATCATGCAGACAGGAGAATTCTTCATTATGGGAGCATTCTCCGGCGTGATCGCCGTTTTAGGCACAGAACTCTGTAGCGTTTGGTTGAATGTTCAGGTCTTTGAGCTTTCCTGGCAGCCTGCTATCTGGCTCTGGTTTACGCTACCCATTATCAGTGCTTTGCTGATTGGCCTGTCAGGTTGGCTAGGTATCAGACGTGTGATCAGACAGCCGCCGGGTGCCGTTCTTAAGTAGCCGTCAAACCGCTTAAAAGGGTAAGTGGCCGGGCGAGGGTTATTTATTGAGGTGTTGGCTATTTTTTAACCAGCTCTTCAATGAAGCCGGATTCAAAGGCTGCTTTTCACTTATCCACAGTTCATTCAGGGGGTTGATAAGGGTTTTTGTGGAAAAGTGGATAACTTTTTTAACCAGAGATTTTTCCGGTTGTTGATGACCTCTGTTCAGAAGCTGGAAAATGAGTCGATTTTCTCTATGGGCAATTGTGATGACCATGTTACAGTGATTTTATGGGTTGCTTTCTGAAGGCTGTCTGAGTGACCCTCATCCGCAGTATTACCCAAGCCTTAAGACAGTCGTAAGTCTTCTGATGAGGAGTTCTGGGTGCCCTATAGGACCGAGGAGACACTTCATGACTGATCAGGAAGAAGCTTATCTATCCCTTTTGTGTCTGCGCAACAGCACTTTTCGAATTGCTCAGTTGTACTGGACCTATATCAGGCTTCGTTCACTCACAGGGCAGGCTCCTCCCATTCTTATCGTTATGCTCAGTGTTCTCTGGGAAAAGCAGCAGGGACTCCATGACAGACTGGTAGAGGCTTACCCGGAAGATATGGCTGCTGAAAAATGGCACGGACAGGATGAAATGAATGATCGACTGGGTGATATGAGCAGGGAGACCCAGGCAGATCTTCAGAAAATTTGCCAGACAGAAATGCAGATGCTGCAACTGGTTGGCATGATGATGAAGCAATAGTGATACCGCAGAAATAATCTTTTTTCGCCAATGTGGGAAAAGATTATTTCTGTATTGCAACC